>CAJXHA010000010.1 GCA_913053615.1 uncultured Bacteriovoracaceae bacterium
GTCACAATACGTAGGAATATATTTTAGAGCCGGTGCTCGAGCGAGAAAAGAAATTCGAGAGACAACTGCTAGTGATGGAACAACTGAAAAAGATGAAAGTGATATACAATTTGATCCATATGCAGGTGCTGGTTTTACTTTGGCTTTTGGAAGTACCTTTGCACTTAATGCTGGAGCAACATTAGTTTATAATAAAGAAGCAGATTCATCACAACAATATGATGCAGTTTATACATTTGGTTTTACATTCAAAGCTGGTAATCGCTAATTACCAAGAACCTTGATTCTCCATACTCGCCCATGGCTCTTGAGGAGCTAATGCATCACCTTTTTGTAAGAGTTCAATAGAGATACCATCTGGAGATTTTATAAATGCCATATGTCCGTCTCGTGGTGGCCTTAGAATATCAACACCATTTTTTTGTAAATGATCACACAATTGATAAATATTATCGACTTTATATGCAAGGTGACCAAAATTTCTTCCACCTGTATACTCTTCTGTTTGATCCCAATTATAAGTTAGCTCAACCTCAGCTTCAGTAATTTCATCTCCAAGAAAAACTAAAGTAAAGCGACCTGCCTCTACATCCTTTCTACGCTTTTCCTTTAAACCTAAAAGATTAAAAAACTCTAAGGCTCGATCTAAATCCTTAACGCGTATCATTGTATGTAAATAATGAAGTCCAAAACTCATAATTATATCCTTTTTGTGGTATGATTAACTGATTTTTTTAATTTGAAAAGGACTTTAAATGGATTTGGCCTACACCAATATAAAAGGGAATGAATTTCTTTTAGACCACAAATATGGTGAAAACTTTCATATCTCAAAAGATCTTTTATTAAACACATTAATCCAAAAATTAAGTATTCCCAGTACAACGCAACCACTATTTAATATTTATTTAAAAAAGTCATATGAAATTCTTTTTCAAAAAATGATCAGTCATGAGTTTTTAGTAACTAACTGTGAAGTCAAAACAAGAATGTTTGATCAATGTAAGGAAGGAATTTTAAAGACAGATATTATTTCCCAAGAAAATAAAGTTGTTTGTGTTGACCTTGCTCGAGCAGGCATGGTTCCATCCCAATTACTTTTTGATTATATGAATTTGTTTATTCAACACGAAAATATTCGTCAAGATCACATCTATGCTCAAAGACTTACTAATAAAGAGGGTAAAGTAACTGGTGTTGATTTTAGTGGTTCAAAGATTGGTGGAGATATAGAAAGCTCAATTGTAGTTTTACCAGACCCTATGGGAGCAACAGGTGGAACCATTTCACAAGCAATTAAACATTATAAAGAAAATGTACAAGGCAAGGCATTAAAGTTTATCAGTGTTCATCTTATTATTACTCCTGAATTCATTCAGAAAATGAAAGCTGAACACCCAGATGTAATTGTCTATGCAGGTAGAATTGATCGAGGTCTATCTCCAAAAGAAGTTTTAGAAAAAATACCTGGAGAAGATATGGCCAATGAAAAAGGTCTTAATGATATTCAGTATATTGTTCCAGGTGCTGGTGGCGTTGGTGAACTAATAAATAATTCATTTGTATAAATACTAAGGAGTAAAAAAATGAGCCAAATTAATAAAGTATGTATTGTTGCATCAAAGAGAATACCTTTCATGCGCTCAAGCACTCACTATATGGGGTTATCAAATAATGAGTTAATGGTACCTGCTCTGCAAGCACTAGTTAAAGAGTGTAAGCTAGAAGGCAAAAAAGTTGGTGAAGTAATTCTCGGTGCAGTTAATAAGCATTCATATCAATTTGGTTTAGCACGTGAATGTACTATGGACTCTGGCCTTTCTCCATATACTCCTGCAACAGATATTCAAAAGGCTTGTGGAACCTCTCTTGAAGCTGCCATTATGATTGCTAATAAAATTGCCCTTGGTCAAATTGATTGTGGAATTGCAGCTGGAGTTGATACAAATAGTGATGTTCCGATTGAATTTAAAAAGAAATTTTCTGATCGCTTATTAAAACTAAGTGCGGCGAGAACATTAGGACAAAGACTTGCAGCTCTTAAGGGATTTAGCCCTAGTGAACTTATGCCTAAGATTCCTGGAATTAAGGAGCCTAGAACTGGTAAGAGTATGGGTGAAAGTTGTGAAGATATGGCAAAAGAATGGAATATCTCCCGTGAAGAACAAGATCAACTAGCTTATACAAGTCAACAAAATTGTGCCAAAGCATATGATGCTGGATTCTTTAATGACCTTGTCATTAATTTTAAAGGTAAGAATAAAGATGGAATTTTGAGAGCAGATACAACTTTAGAAAAAATGGCATCACTTAAGCCAGCTTTCGATAAAACTAGTGGAAAAGGTACTATTACAGCTGCCAATGCGACTGCACTAACTGATGGTGCCGCTTGTGTTTTCCTATGTTCAGAAGAGTATGCAAAGGCCAATGGGCACACTCCTTTAGCCTACTTAACTTTTGCCCAAAGTGCTGCTGTTGATTATGTAAATGAAGAAGGTCTTCTTATGGCACCTGCTTATGCGGTACCAGAAATGCTTAAGAAAGCAGGTATTTCATTACAAGACTTTGACTTTTATGAAATTCACGAAGCTTTTGCAGCTCAAGTGCTTTGTACACTTAAAGCTTGGAATGACGAAAACTTTTGTAAGAACAAACTAGGACTTGATAAAGTACTTGGTGAAATTGATCGTTCAAAATTAAATATAAATGGTGGTTCACTTGCAACTGGTCACCCTTTTGCAGCTACCGGAGCGAGGATCTTAGGTAGCCTTTCAAAAATGTTACATGAAAAAGGTAGTGGTCGTGGTCTTATCAGTATTTGTACTGCTGGTGGGATGGGAGTTACAGCGATTGTCGAAAAGGCTTAATGAGAATACGCTGTCTATCTTATAATATTCACAAAGGACTGAATTGGAATAATTCAGTCCATATTCTTCCTAAGTTAAAAGAGTTTTTACAAAGCCTTGATCTTGAATTTGTATTTCTTCAAGAAGTTGTTGGAGAAAATAAATTATTGCCAGAAAAATTTAGCACTTGGGTGGATAATCAACATGAGTTTTTAGCAGATAGTGTTTGGACAGATTATGCTTATTCTCAAAATGCCGTTTACGATAAAAGACACCATGGGAATGCAATTCTTTCAAAGTACCCCATAATATCTCATCATGTGTACGATCTAACTCAACACAAAAGAGAAATGCGTGCTCTTCTTTATTGCGAAGTTGAGACACCAGAAGGTAGGTTGGATTTGTATTGCACTCACTTAAATCTACTTCACCATCATAGAAGAGCTCAATACGAAAAGATAAATGAAGTCATAGCCGAAAACTATCGTGTAAAAAAGAACCCAATCGTTCTCGCAGGGGATTTAAATGATTGGTTTAAAAAAAGCCATCACCATGTGGACTTACTAGATGCTTGTCATATTCAACTTGATAAAAAGGTTAAGACCTTCCCACACATCTTACCCATAGTTCAGCTAGATCACTTTTATTCATATCAAATAAAACCAGTAGGGCTAGAAGTTATAAAGCCACCCCTTATGCTATCTGATCACCTTCCACTCCTCTTTACAGGAGAAGTCTTTGAGTAAGCTTGTAACAGTTAATAATAAAGTTGAGCTTATCAAGAACGGGATCCCTTTTATTGATAAAGTTAAAGAGCTCATTACAAGTGCTAAAAAATGTATTTTTTTTCATATGTATATTTTTACTTATGACCAATCGAGTACTGAAATTATTGAATTATTGATTCAAAAAGCAAATGAAGGTGTAGATATTTATTTTATGCTCGATGGTTTTGGATCTAGGGATTTTCCGCAAGAAATTATTAAGAAACTTGAGGATAATAATATTCACTTTAGCTTTTTCTCTCCAGTTCGCTTTGAGTCTCTAAACCGTATTGGGAGAAGACTTCATCAAAAAGTAATACTTATTGATGGCCAGTATGCACTTGTGGGTGGAACAAATATATCTAAAGACTTCATCAAACCAAATGAAAATGATCCATGGCTTGACTATGCTTCAATTGTTCAAGGTGATGCGATCAAACATATTCAAAGAAAAATTAGAAGGCTCTACCTTAAAAATTATCCAGAATTAAAGTCCTCTATTCGAATGCTTTTAAAATTACCCGTGAGTTCAGTTGCTAAGTATGCTGAAGTCAAAGTAATTGAGAATGATTACACTCGACTAAAAAGAGAAATTCAAAAAACATATCATCGCGAAATAAAAGAAGCTAAAAAATCTATCTATATTACTGCAACCTACTTCTTACCGGGTAGAAAGCTATTAAAACTTTTAAAAAAAGCTGCCGCTCGTGGAGTAGAAGTTAATTTAATTTTTGGCGATTACTCAGATATACCAGCTTATAATTACGGTTCTATGTACTTTTTTGGATGGTACTTGAAAAATAATATTAATATTTATAAGTGGAATAAGACAGTCATACATGGGAAGCTTGCACTCATCGACGATTCAATTGTTAATATTGGCTCCTATAATCACAACCTCATAAGCCAATATGCCAATCTAGAAATGAACTTAGAAGTTAAAGATGATGAGTTTGTAAAAAGTGTAAAAAAAGAAATTAATCAAATCTTAATTGAATCTGAAAAAGTAGATTTAAGTGCATATGAGGTAAGAAGTATAAGTGGTAAATTTAAAAATTGGCTATTCTATCTTTTCTCGTCTGCCATTGATTTCACTCAAATACTTTTTATAACAAGAAAATAAACCCATCTATTGCATATATGTATCATCATCAAGAATAGCTCTTGCAAATAATGCGGTATAAATACTAAAAATAGCAACTCCAATAAGCATCAAAAAAATTCCAATAATTTTTCCAAGACTCGTAACAGGTACCACATCACCATAACCGATTGTCGTAGTCGTCGCAAAGGCCCACCAGATTGCATCTAGGAAACTTTGAATGCGTGGATTCGCTCCTGCCTCGGCCATATAGATGAGAACTGCAAAAAAAGTCACTACTGAATTGCCAATTACTGAGAGCGTTATAAAGGACGGACTTTTTATAATTCTAAAGATGATTTTCACAAAATGGAGAGACTTATTCACAAATACATTCATTTATATATTTTTTATAATGTAAGTCTCTCTGTCAACGACAGTGATAACAACAACTTAGGGTGTTTTTTAACAAAATTACAATGTAAGAAGTTGTTAGTGCCAAATTTCAGACGGTTTTAATAAGCTATTGCTGCAAATTAAGAGAGGGAATATGTTTAAAGGATTATGTTTAGTATTTATTTTAAGTTTAACTTCAATCAGTGCTCTAGCATCTGAGAAGTCAATTTGTGGCGCAAACGACGATCGCATTGTTTCATTCGAAAATAAAATCGGAAGATTATATATGGATGAGAGTCACAAGGGTTGTACAGTTACTATGATAAGCGAAACTTGTGGAATTTCTGCAGGTCACTGTTTACCAGTTTTAAAGTACGCTGAATTCAACACTCCACTATCTGAAGAAGGACAAGCTCAAGCTTCAGACCCAAGAGATATGTATCCAGTTATTGAATCATCTATTAAGTATCAAGATGAAGGTCCAGGAAAAGACTGGGCAGTATTTAAACTTGGTGCAAATTCAATTACAGGTAAGTTACCTGGTGCTGTTCAAGGTTATCATGATGTTAGTTTTAAGCGTCCGAGCCGTGGAACAACTTTAAGAATTACTGGTTACGGAAGAGATAATGATGATCCTGATAAGAACTTTGCCCAACAAACAAATACAGGTAAGTTAAAAACTGTTGGAAGCATTTTCTTTGGTTCAACGATGCTTACACATACTGTTGATACAATGGGTGGAAACTCTGGCTCAACAATCATCAATGAAAAAACTCAAGAAGTTATTGGTGTTCACACTCACGGCGGTTGTGCTGTTGATGGTGGA
Source organism: uncultured Bacteriovoracaceae bacterium (assembly GCA_913053615.1). Lineage (GTDB taxonomy): Bacteria > Bdellovibrionota > Bacteriovoracia > Bacteriovoracales > Bacteriovoracaceae > UBA845. Next base: position 5,914 of record CAJXHA010000010.1, read on the forward strand.
TCTAATAAGGGTACACTTATTTCTGCTCACGCAGAACTTAAAGCTGCTATTAGAGCTTGTTTAAATAATTAATTATAATTTAAATTTATAAGAATAAAAAAAGCCCCAAATTTGGGGCTTCTTTATTTTTTTGGGAGTTAAATTATTTTGTAACTACGTTGAACTCTACTTCAACTTCTTTGTGAATAAACTTATCACCTAAACTTGTATCATCACCATAGTTCATTCCAAACTCAGTACGATCAAACACTAGCTTACCTTTATAAGCATCACCATCTTTCTTATAGTCAAACTTAACTTCTTTGGTCTTACCATTAATTGTTAAATCAGCTGTAACAGTTTTTCCTTTTACAGACTTAAACTTAATTTCAGAAGTTTTGAATTTATCCGTTTTAAAGAAATCTGAACTTTTCATGTGAGAAATAAATTTATCTGCCCACTCACCTGATAAGTCTTCCACAGTAAAATCAGTCATATCTACAACTACATTACCACCAACTAATTTTCCGTCTTCTATTTTAAAATCACCTTCTTTAATTTTGATTTTTCCATAGTGACTACCTAATTTAAAACCAGCCGCACCTTTTGAACCCTTCCACTGTAATGTACTTTTAGAAGTATCAATCTCAGCCGCATTAAGTGCAAAAGCAAAAAGCATAACTACCATCATCAACTTTTTCATATATGTCCTCCTAAGGTTTAATATGATTTCTTAAAAAGAGTATCGTTGATTTTTCTATAAAATAAAATTATTATTTTATTATATAGATGATAACTAAATCTTATACAGGATGTTGAAATGACGTATGATCAACTACTTACGCTCGAAGCAATTATTAAAACAGGCAGCTTTAAATCCGCCAGTGAATACCTAGCGAAGACTCAGCCTTCCCTAAGTCAGGCCATTAAAAAGCTAGAAGAGGAATACCAAATAGTCTTATTTGATCGCGATAGCTATAGAGCAAGCCTCACAAAGACAGGAGAAATCTTTTATCGTAAAGCCGTAGGAGCCATTGAGACCTTTAGAGAGTTAGAGACTTTTGCTAAAGAACTTTCCAAAGAAAATGAAAGTGAAATTAATATTAGCCTCGATGCCATATGTCCCTTAGAGAAGTTATCACCTATATTTGAGGATTTTTTTCAACCGCATATTACGACTTCATTAAATCTTAATATCGATTTACTTGAAGGTCTTAAAAACAGAATCCTTAATAAGGAAGTAGACTTTGCCATTGGTTCAATGTTTAAAGATGTTGAAGAGTTTGAGTACTCTAAATTATTACAAATTGAAATGATTCCTGTTATTGCGACTAAACACTGTGAGAGTTTTGATGAAACCCTTTCAATCTATAGAAGAATCCCACAGATTATTCTCACGAGTTCTGCCAATAATAGTAATAAAGACATTGTTGGCTCTTTTGCTGGTGCCAAGCATTGGCACACTTCAGATATATTTATGAAGGAACAACTTATCACAAATGGTCTTGGATGGGGACGCCTGCCTATTCATCAGGTCGAAGATAAAATAAAACAAGGTAAGCTAGTTGAAATAGAGAATGTTAAAGAAATCCCTAAGTTTAATGTAAATATGTATTTAATTAAAAATAAAACCCAAGTTTTGGGACCAACAGCAAAGCGCTTATGGGAATTTATTTCTCAAACTTATGCCAAGTAAAAACTGAAGTATACTATGCTTATGAAAATATTTTTAATATTCACTTTATTATGTAGCACCTTACTGGCAGAGGACTTGGAGTTTAAAAATATTTATTTCTTAGATAAAAATTTAGAGATCAGTGGGCTCACGACATATAAGGATAATCTAATTTTTATTTCTGACAATAAAGAAGACCAATATATTTACCAATTAAAACTTAAAGACTCAAAAACATACCTAACAGATACATTTCTTAAGATTAATACGATTAAAAACTTTCAGGAGTATTACTACTCGACTCTATTAAGTAATAAGGGTGGTCGTTGGTTAAAGTCACCTTGGGACCTTGAAGGAATCGCTCTTTGTGGCGATACAATGTATCTTGCTAATGAACAAGTTAGAGAAATACTTAGCATAGATCTGAATAAAAAAAGTCTAAATGTTATCCCTTTAAACTTTCAAGCTGCCTTTGCTGAACTTGGTAAGGCGATGGAAGATATTCCTACAAATGCTGGATTTGAAGGGGTGACAGTTGATTGTGAAACTCAGACTCTTTACATTGCTCAAGAAAGAAACCCACGAGGTATTTTTGTTTATAATTTAAAGACCAATCAATATCTTGGATTAATTAGAACTATTGAAGCGAAAACCAACCAAGTTAGTCCAGATTATTCAGACCTATTCTTTTACAAAAAGCATCTTTATGTCATTGAAAGAAATGAGTGGAAAGTATTAAAGATAAATCCATCAACTAAGAAAGTTGTAACTGAGTATTCATTTGAAAATAATCCTGTTTTAAACCTTAGAAAGCTTTATAAGACTGATGAGCCCTATGGCCTTGCTGAAGCACTCTTTATCAATGATGAAGAAGTAATAATCGGTATTGATAATAATAATAAGCCACTTTCAAAAAGAGCAGAAATACTCTTTAACTTTAGAGGAACATCTTCCAGTCTGATTCACTTTAAAAAACCTAAGAGCATGTAGGAATTTATTACCACTGCAATAAATACTTAAATTTATAGATATAATAAGTATATGGCATTGCGTATTTTAATTAGCTTGATATTTATTAGTATTCAACAGAATGCTTATGCTCTCATCACACCTGATGTCATGAAATCTCAAATATTAAAAGTATATGATTCAAATATCATCGCAATCAATAGAGGCTTAGAGGATGGTGTCTTTAAGGCAAGTCATGTAAAGCTCACGAGTAAAGATGGATTTATTGCAAGAGGTATTAGCCTCAAGTCCAGCATGATGGTTAGTTATATAAAAATCTACAGAGTGGTTAGGCCTGAACTTGTTAGTAAGGATACGCTTTATGATCTAAAAGATATGCATCAGTCTGAAATTCCAAAAGATCTGCGTTACCTAACAAAAGCAGAGTTACCATATAACCTCAAGGAAATTAGACCTGAAGATATGGCAAAACAACTTGAGCTACAACAAGAAAGAATTGCGAAGTTTGATCTTCCAGAGTCAATAAAGCAAGCCGATGCTGTAAAACCAAGTGAAGGTGAACAATTCTTAGAAAGAAATATAAATTTTAGTCAGTTTAATAAAGATATCTCTAATTGGAATATACAAGTTTTTGTGGCTCCATATCAAAATCAAACGATTACAGATCAAACGAACTCACACTTTGGTTTCACACTTGGAAATAATGGAAAAAAATATGAGTTTGAATTAACACACCAAGAGACCCATACAGAGATAGTTGATCCCTATAACGAAGACAGTATCAAAAGCACTAGAAGCCAAACTACATTCTTTTTTGATGTGAATAGAATCTCTGAGAACTGGACTTACTTTGTGTATGCGTATCGTGAACAAGCGAGAATAGGTCGTATTGATAATCCAAATAATCGCCTAAGCTATGGTCTTCTTGGTTTTAAATACCACTTAATTGATGGTCTAAGTGAGAATGAGACAACTGGTTTTACATCTGCCGATATTAGCTATATTCCTCTTTTTGAAACTTATAGCTTTGATCTTTTTGAAAATGAGGACGATACAACCTCAAATATAATTACCGACGAACAAAGACTTATTAGGCATGCATTTCGCTTTAATGCAGCTGCGAAGGTTGGTGAAAATACAAGCATGAAGTTAAAGGCATGGTGGAGACCTGCTCAGAGTATGGATACAGGTAAATTTGATGTTTTGAATTCTCTAACAGATATAAAAGCAACTCTTTCCACAAGAATTGTTAACAAACTCTTTCTCGATTATTCGATGAGATATATTTATGATATCAACAATCAAGATTTTTACTCAATCTCTCCAACGAATTTAATTAATACCGTTCAATTTAGATATAAAGTCGATTTAAATATTTAAACTAAACTCTTACAGGCCTTATTTAGACCATCAATAGTTAGTTCATACATTGGCATAATACTTCGTACCGCCTTAATTGTAGGAGCATTCCAAAGCTTAGGAGTTTCGGGGTTGAGCCAAACACAATTCTTATATCTCTTTTTTAGCTTTTTTAAAGACTCTATTCCTGTAACACTTTTTTGGTATGGATCCCCCATAAAATTGCGATAAAAATCATTCATACTTCCTGTCATCTGAAAAAGTTCATAAGGTGCCATATAGGCATCCCCTACAATGATGAATCTGGTATCACGAGGATATTTCTTTTTTAATTCTTCAAAGCTAAAGGATTCACGACTCATTAAACGAGCATCTTTATAAAACTTATCATAAAAGATATTGTGAAAGTATAAGGGTAAGAACTTTTTAAAGTGAGACAAATTATGTGCTGATGAGAAAAGCTTCTCAACTGACTCAGAGAAAGGAGTCATACTTCCCCCAACATCCATTAAAAGAATTAGTTTTAAATTATTTTTTCTTTCGCGACTAAATTCAATTTCAATTTCGCCAGCATTATCAATTGTTTTTCGAATACTCTTATCGATATCTATCTTTTCTTCACCAGTTTTTTTTAGCTCTTTAACTTTTTTTAAAGCAATTTTTATATTTCTTGTATTTAAAACGATATCACTTCTATAGTCTTTAAAATTTCTCTCACCTGCAACAGCAATTGCAGACTTTGCCTTAGATGAGCCTCCAACCCTAATGCCTTGAGGATTAAACCCAGAGTTTCCAAATGCACTGGTACCACCGGTGCCAACCCAGTAATTACCACCGTCATGTCTTTCTTTTTGCTCGGCCAATCTTTTTTGTAATTCTTTTAATATTTCATTTTCTTGCAAGTTCATAGCATTCTGCTTGCGTTCTTCTGAAAGTTCTATTTCCTTAGCTTGCTTTAACCACTCTTGCATTCTTTGGTGTAAGTCATCACTAGTACTATAATTAGAAAAGACTTTTCCAAAAGCTAAGTCATAAGCATCATAGTGCTTAATATCCTTAATAAGTGTTGTCCTCGCAATTTGATAAATATCTTCTAGACTAGGAAAGTTTCCAATAGTATCTAGGTTTTCCATTGCCTTAATAAAGTCAAGGTACTCTCTAGTAGATACTGGAATTGAATGTGCTCGAAGTTCATAAAAGAATTCTAAAAACATTTTTTAACTAACTCTAGATCTTCTTCATTTTTTAATAATGCACCAATATAAGGAAGTGTTTTATCCGGATTTGTTCCCTGTCTAACAAGCACAGTAAGCCAGTCAATAAGCTCACTAGTTGAGGGCTTTTTAGTAAAGTCATCTATTTCTCTTAACTTATAAAATATATCCAAAGCGTTTGTTAATAATTTTTTATCCACATCACCAAAATGTGCTTCAACGATCTTTGTCATAAGATCCCATTCAGGGAAATTAATATAATGAAAAACACATCTTCTTAAAAATGCATCAGGCAAATCTCTTTCATTATTAGACGTAATAAAAACAAGTGGTCTTATTTGGGCCTTAATCATCTTGCCCGTTTCTGTAATCGTAAATTCCATTTTATCTAATTCAAGTAGTAAATCATTTGGAAATTCAACATCAGCTTTGTCGATCTCATCGATTAAAAGTATCGATTTTTTATCGCTTGCAAAGGCCTGTCCCATAGGTTGTAAACGAATATAGTCATCTGCATTTTCTACATCTCGCCCACTTTTATTTTCAAAGCGAGAATCATTTAAACGAGTGAGAGCATCATAAAAATAAAGGCCATCAATTGCCTTTGACGTAGATTTTATATGCCACTGATAAATAGGAAAATTATTTTTCTTTGCGTAATATTGAGCTAATAATGTTTTCCCGGTACCAGGTTCACCTTTAATGAGTAGGGGTCTTTCGGTAATTTCTGCTACTTTTATAGCTTGCTCAAGATCCTGTGCAAGAACATAATTCATAAATACTCCTGGATTTAATAAACTGGAATCAAGTATTTATATTAAACTTCTCTAATTGCTTTTTAGCAAGGTCAATTGCCTTTGCACGAACTTGGTCTAATTTCTTATTATCTTCGTCGGCCCATACTCCATCTGACTTATGGACATACTTATCTTTCCAAACATTTTTAACTCTTATTCTAGCAAACGGAGTTTTCGAATCATTCATATAGCCAAATTCTTCAAAAGCTACGAATTGTCCTCGCGGAGAACTGCCAAGTGCTTTAATTCGTATCATATTTTTTGCTTGTACTTTTGTTGCTGAACCTGCAAAAAGAATTGCTCCAAACATAACTATTTTCATCATTTGCCCCTCCATTCCTACCCTTTAAAGGAGCAATACTAATGCCAACTCACACCTCAAAAATGCATGTAATTTCAACAACATAGATGCTTCACCCTTAAGAAATTTAGTAATTTTTTGTCAGTGATTAAATTTTTGACAAACAAATCCGATCAATTAGACATGAAATGGATTTTCATCGCCTTAACATTCATAACAACAAGTGCAAGTGCTCAAAACGCATATGATATTTCCTTTGAAAATCATATTGCACACCTTGTTGAAGAAGGACATCTTGATAATAGCGATGCACAAGAAACCATCATTAATAATCAAGTCGATTCAAAAGATATTCAAAAACGCAAAGAACAGGCCCGCGGAATTGCCAGCACACTTAGTAAAGTTAAAGTATATTCCATTTCAAATGAGCCTATTGAAATTCAACCTTAAAAAGTTTACATTCATTTATAATTACAAAAGGATATTTCATGAATAAGAATGAATATGAAGAGCTTATTGTCTCAGTTCCAGACTTTCCTAAGGCAGGAGTCGTCTTTAAAGATATCATGCCAGTTTTAAGAGAACGTTATACTGATGTTATTGAAGACCTAGGCAAGAAGATCAATTGGAGCGAAATTGATTATATTGTAGGCATTGAATCAAGAGGTTTTATACTTGGTTGTGGGCTTGCTCAAAAACATAATAAAGGCTTTATTCCTGTAAGAAAAAAAGGAAAATTACCACCACCGGTAAGTTCACAAACATATGAATTAGAATATGGAACAGATACGTTGGAAATGGCAGAAAATAAAACTCATAAACGAGTACTAATTGTAGATGATGTTTTGGCCACAGGTGGAACTATGAAGGCTACAGTGAGCCTTTGCCAAAAGAATAACTTTGAAATCAAAGGTATCTCAGTACTTATCAATCTAACTTTTTTAAATAATCTAGATAATCAAATACCTAATATTTATAGTGTCTTAGAGTACTGATTTTAATCAGTGCTCTACAGCACCCGTCCTATGCACTCAAGTATAAGAAAGTATTAAATAATGTCACTTTTCTATCCGATAAATAAATTGGAATGGAAAAGAAGAATTTTACAAAATATTTTCTTAAAAACTCACAAGGCAGTCTCGTACCTAGAACTGAAGTTGAATTAATTGATTTAATTCAATCCAAGACAGTTAAAGGGGAGACAAAAGTATTTTCAACACAATTTAGTAAATGGGTAAAACTCAAAGAGCTAAATATTTATAAAAATAAAAATCAATACAATCAAAATGAAAAAATAGATGAACTGCAAACATCACCTATATCAGAAAAACCTGATACAATTGATCATGCAGAGTACATCCATCTACTTGACCAACTTGAAGATGCCAAGGCAATTGCCTTTAAAGCAAAGTTTGAAAGCAGTGATCGAATTCAAAAACTTGAAGTAGAAAATGAAAAGCTAAAAGAAAAAATTAAGTTCTTAGAATACAGCAATAAAGAAGTTAAAGCTGACAAAGATTACTACCTCAAAGAATACGAGAAGCTTCAAAAAGAACTACAAGTTATTAATAAGAATTTAAAGTTCGACAAGCATGATACAGAATTAACAAAAGCGAAGGCACAAATAAAGAGCCTTACAACTGAGCTTAACTTCATGCAAGCAGAGTATGACTCCCAAACAGAGTTTAATAATAAACTTATCTTACAAAATGAAGAACTAAAGTCAGACATCATCACCTATCATGAACTAAAAGAAAAATTTGAGACTGAAAATAATAAACTTAATAATGAAAGAAAGTTTTATGTTGATAAACTTGCAACATATAAAGATGAAATTGAAAGACTTGCACTCGAAGTTCAAAAGAAAAGAGAACTTAATAGAAAAATTGCAGAAAAATTAGAAAGCGAGAGTGAAACCTACTCTCAACATAAATATAGCTTTAATGAATTAAAATCTGAAAATGAAGAGTTGAAAAAACAAGCTCAATCATCTCTAGCACAACTTGAAAAAATTCAAAAAATGCACCATGAGATGTCTGATGACTACGTAAAATTTAAAACTAAAAGCTTTGAACAAGAAATTGAGCTTAAAAAGCTCAAAGCAGAAAATGATTATATTCATGGAAATCTTGCCTTCTTAAATAAACAAAAAGCCGAATTAGAGGAAAAAGTAAGTGATCTATCTTACATGCCTCCTGTTCCTGATAATCACATTACACTTAGTGAACATGAAAACCTAGTTGACCTTAAAGAAGTAAGAATAAAAGGCCTAGAAGAAGAAGTTGAAAAGCTAAATGAAGAGAAAACAAGTCTACTCGAACAAAAAGATAATGAATTAAAGAAGAAGAATAATGAGATTGAATATATTAAATCAAGAGCTCAAAAGCTTCTATTAAAGAAAAAACAATTAGAAGAGCTTGCACGTAAACAAAAGATTGCTATTAAAAAAGTGACTGAGGCAAAGAACTTAGTTCTCAAAAAATACGGCGATAAAGTGCAAGAATTTGATTCACAAATTGAGACATATAAGAATGATCTAGAAGAACAAAGAAATAAAAATAAAGAAATGCTCACAGGCTTAAATAACATCACAACTAATGAAGTAGAAGTTGATACACTTTTAAATCACCAAAAAGATATTGCAGATGATGCGATAGTTGCAGATGAAGAGAGCATCGGTGAGTTATTTGAAGTAAGCAATGACCCTTTATGGACAGTTCGAAGCAACGGAGATGTTCATGGGCCACATACCTTTTTAGAAATCAAACAAATGCTTCAAGACAGAGATGTAGATGAAAATACAACAGTTAAAAAGCCAGGGGCTCCTTGGAAGAAAATAAGCGAAATTTTTGAATTTAATACTGAAGTTCTTACCAAAAAAGAAGATGATGAAGATGATGTAAAGCTTTATATTAAAAGAGAAGATATGCGTGTACCTCTTTTCGAAGATGTAACAATGTGGGTTGGAAACCAAGAGTTCCAAGGTAAGTGTACTAACTTATCGAGTGGTGGGTGCTTTGTTGAATCTAGTGCTTTTAACAATAAAGTTTTTAAAGTTGGAAAAGATATTAAGGTTGAATTTACAGGAGATGGTCCTCACAAAGGCCTCGTTATCACATCACAATTAAGAAGTATTACTGCTGATGTAACACCAGGTGCAGGCTTTCAATTTAAAGACATGGATCACTCTAAGCTTAAAGTGCTTGATCATTTCTTTATGAAGTTTTCAAAAACATTTGGACAAAAAGCGGCTTAAAGGGCGACTTTTACTAAGTACTCCTTATTACCAGTCTTTCCCTTGATTGGAGAATCAATCATTTCACTTACAGATGCAAACTTTGTCTTTAACCATGTATGCACCTCATTAGCACATTTTAGTGCATCCTCGACTTGAACAATCCCATTCTTTCCTATTTTCTCTCGACCGATTTCAAATTGCGGTTTAATTAATAAGACACCGAAGCCACCAGGCTTTAAATTACGAATAACATTATCAATGACTAGCTTTAAAGAAATAAAAGAAAGATCCATAACAAAACCATCACAGAGTTCATCTAGTTCAAAAGGATTTTTTAGATTTATTCCCTCCTGATTAATGACTCGACTATCATCTCTCAAGACTTGTGCTAGTTGATCATGTCCCACATCCAAAGCGTAAACTCGTGAAGCTCCATGCTCTAAACTTACTTGAGTAAATCCACCAGTACTTGCACCACAATCCATAATCGTTTTGCCATTAAAGTCTAATTCGAAAGCTTCAATGGCACCAACGAGCTTGTATGCGCCTCTTGAGACGTAAAGTTTTCTTTCTTTAATTTCTATTTGATCATTTTCAGAAACATTAGTTCCAGGCTTAGTGACTTGTTTTCCGTTTACATGAACATCACCTTGTTTAATAAGCATTCGTGCTTGAGAACGAGTCAGTACCATTTTCGTATCACACATGTACTTATCTAATCGCTCACTCAAAGATAACTCCTAAAAACTACCTTTAAATATGAAGTTCACTTCCCCTTGAAAGTAATACTCTTCCTTTTGCTTATCAACAAGAGCTGTTAGCTCACCACCTTTGGTATGAACCTTTATTTCCCCTGTCCAATCAAAGAATTTACTACAGGCCAGTGCTGTTGCCATGACTCCAGTACCGCAGCAAAGAGTTTCATCTTCTACTCCGCGCTCATATATTCTAAGCTTAATCCTTTGCTCGCCTTCATTAAGAACTTCAAAGAAATCTACATTCGTTCCATTTTTAAAACGCACATCATTTCGAATCATGCGACCAAGACTTATGATATTTACATCTTCTACACTATTCACTTGAATAACAGTATGCGGAACACCTGTATTTAAATAAAGTGCTTCTTTGCGCCCAAGATCTTCCACTGAAACTGCATTTACATCATAGAGTTCAGTCATTTTAACTTTGACCACGTCTCCTTCAACTAAAGAGCCTTCATAAACTCCATTCATCGTTTCAAAGCGAAAAGGATCTTTGGAAATATTTCTGTGCTTACACATATAGTGAATTGAAGAGCGTGCTGCATTTCCACACATTTCAGCTTCGCTGCCATCTGCATTCCAAATTCTAAGATCATAATCATACTTATCAGATGGGCCTAAAACAATAACCCCATCAGCACCTATTCCTTCACGTCTTAGGCACCATTTTTTTATATCAGATACCTTAACTTTGAATTGCTCATCTAATTGATCTATTAAAATAAAATCATTACCAGAACCAGAATATTTATAAAATTCACTCATAACTAACCACCTAACGCAGGGCTTCTCCAAAAATATTTACTTTTACACATATCATAAAAGCTTGAAATGAGAAAATTATGATTTTCAAATAGCTGGAACTTATGTTATTTTTTGGAGTCCAATTGGGGACATTAGCTCAGTTGGTTAGAGCCCCCGGCTCATAACCGGGTGGTCGCTGGTTCAAGTCCAGCATGTCCCACCAAAAAAAGCCCTCTTAAAAAAGAGGGCTTTTTTATTTCCACAATTGACACGAATACCAACTTGCCTTACGATCAATTCAGGCAGAGGAAGCTGCCTACAGTTCGCAAAAGACTACGTCACTTCTTTATCAATATTTATTCATATAACTTTTTAGAGACTAGCGAACTTTTATGTCTTTTAATTTAGGAGTTACTATGAAAAAACATCCAATTCTTATGGCCAAGCAAGAAGCCAAAAAACTTGCAAAAACAAGTGGAATTCAACTTAAACAAGCATTAAAACAAATAGCCTTTCAAAATGGTTTTGATGACTGGTCTAGTTACAAAAAACATATCGATACTTATTGGAGTCCAAAAGGCTCTCCATTTTTAAATCAATGGTTTGCAAACTTAGATCAGGCAAAAAGCTATCACATGCAAAATGGTGGTTTTCTTCTAACATTCAAAGGCCAGTACTTTGTAACTAATGCTGAGTATATTGAGTACATAGGTTTTGATCCTAGGGACCAAGTTTGGCAAACTGTTCAATATGACTTGAGTTCCAGTGAGTCCCTTAAGACATTTTTTAAATACTACGGAAAAGATAAATAAAAAAAGCCCTCTTGAAAAAGAGGGTTTTATACAAACACTTATAAATATTTATTTGATAATATAACGAATCAGCCCCTGAAATGAAGATCTAAATATCTTTAAGTCCTTCTTAGAAACACCCTGATCATTATAATAACAGTGACAGAAGATCTCATTAAGGTAGTGGGAACCTTTTTTATGCCTTGGGTATGAAGTAGCTATAAAATGATGAGTTATTGTTGGGGGGGGAACCTCAGCTTCATCAAAATGAATTCTTTTAAGAGCATTTTTTAAAAAATTGTACTTTTGAATAACTTCTTCTCTTGCAGATAGCCTCTTACTTGTTAATTGACGATATTCTCGTTTTAGATCATTGATTACTTTTTCATCTAATAAATCTTTTGATCTCTTTTTCTTGCGACGAAAAAGTAGATAAACAACAAAGATAAAGAAAAGAGTAATTAATACCCTAGATAGTATCTTAGTGGTCTTCAAAACTTGTTCTTTCTTTTTCTCTTTCTTTCTTTGTTTTTTTCTAGCAATTTCTTGGCTCAACTTTTGAGTCTGCAACTCTTTAAATGCCTCATTAAACTTTTCAGTATGTTTTTCAATCTCACTCTTTGTCTTTTCTATATTTAATTCAGGAAGAGAGTTAAGTTTATCTGGTATATTATTTGAGTTAATTTGATCTTGTAGTTGGTCATTATAAGTTGAAGGAAAGTCTTTAGCATTTTGGATTAGATCTTGATGTAATTTTTGAAAATCACTCTTTGATGACTTGAGCTTAATCTTCAATTTACTAAGGCTTTCACCAATATCTTTAAGATCTTGTGCTTTTAGGTTACTTCCCCCTTGTGCGAGCCTAGATTGAAGATCTTTTGCACTATTACCAATTGAATTAATATTTTGCTTAAAGTCTAAAGGCAGATTTGTATTGTTAATTGATAACTCAAGCTTATTTATCGTTTCAACTAGGTCATCAATTTCTTTTTTGGTCACTTTTAAACTTTGATTAAGTCCATCGCTTTTTGGAATCTCTACGGACTTTGGAAGGGAGCGATTGTCACTCAAGCTACTCTGAATTACTTTCTTATATTTGAGCCAGTCATACTTTTTAGGAAGTGCAAACTGGATAATAAATAGCAATGTGCAAAAGATAAGAGTATTCTTTAAAACTAATTTTACTGTGTGTTTTAAAGAAATATGGTCATTACTCACTATTTGTTTGCCACACATAATAAGTGTCATAAACAATAATATAAAGGTCGGAACTTTATACAAAAGCAAGTCGACACCATTAAATATTCCTACTAATAAAGCAAGTGAGGCGATTAATATTATATGACCATAATATGAGGAGTTTATTACACCTAATAAAAGAGTGAAAAAGATGATATTACTTGCTTTGAAAAAGAAGTCAGCTTCTATTAGTCCCGTTAAAATCCCAAGAGGCGGTGTCACTATCACAAGTATTGATAATAAGACTCTATAGGCCCTTTTCTTAACACTCATCTGATCAATATAATTCTTCTCTTGATCATCTGTCTCATCTACAAGTAATACTCCCCCAAAGATAAAAGGCTTCTTTGTTTTTACTGGAGCAAATGTATTATTCCAAAAAACATCTGGTAAGTTTATTTTCAAGATTGCATTTTTAATCACAAAGAAATAAACAGCATAAATTATGGGAATTAAAATTCTTTTTTCACTCTGCCAAAGATAGGGCTGTATGAGACATAAAAAAGTAATTAGCCAGAATAAATTCTTATAAATCATTCATCCCCCATAGCTTAGTTTGCCTTATTAATTTATGAGGGTTTTTAATTTGGCTAATAGAAATGTTAGCACCAATTTGTTTGAGATCATTTAACTCTTGATCGATACTTTTCTTTGTCTCATCTTGTCGTCTTAATATATCACTCTTATAGTGGTCAACGACCATACGATATGAAATATCGAATGGATCAATTAAATAGATATGTATATCAGAGAAGTGATTTGAATTTTCTTTTAATGTTCTTAAATCAATATGTAAAGAACCAGAGTTTACATAGGGTGCAATATAAACCAGTGCATGTCCCTTTGGTACACGAAAGAGTGAGTTTTTTATTAAGTTTTCATTAGAGCTTATTGGTTTTAAATAGCACATTTTTATTTCTAAAAGATCAAAGTGATGCTTACCAGTTCCTAACTCTGTTGTAAGGTCATTAGAGTACATATCAAAAAAATGGTTTTTTTCGACTTCATTTTTTAAAAGGGCAAGGGCCATATCACGACAATATTCCCATGTTGAATTAACTCCATATCCCATATGGCAGTCTTCATTAAAGTTCATTATATAATGAACATTTAGATTTACAGCATTTTCAAATTCATTTACGACTAATTCATTTATTTTTCGTGAAACTTTCCAATTAATATTCTTCACGGGATCACCATACTGATAAGGCTTTATTCCATAGAAGTTTGGTGAAACACCTTTTTTAAAAACTTCATAGTCGCCACTTAAATAGCTATCATCGTTGTTTCGAACTAAGTGCTCTGTCATATGTCGGATATCTGGATAGATAATGACCTTTACTTTAGAGTCGAAAACTACCTGAAAAGTAAAAAGTCCTATTGGATCACTTAATAGAAGTGTTAGTTCACTAAATACTTTTTCACCAAAGCCCTCATTAAGAGGATAATTAATGGTAATTTTTCTCTTTCGCTTAGAACTTACACTCTTTCCGGTATTTAAACTAAGTCTTTTATAATTTGTTCCATCAAACTTTTCTCTTAGCAAAACATTAGTCAATTTAAACATTGAATAATTTTGTACTATATACTGAACTTTAAGCTCTTTACCTTCAATACCATGAGGTTCAGACACTCTTTGCAACTCTATAAAGTTCGCCATATGTCTTAATTTAAAATAGAGAAAGCTTATACATAAAAAGCTAGTTAAAGGTATTGCAAAAAGTTGTGGTTTAAAGAATCCAATTATACTAATAAGTAAGTTAGATAAAATAATGATTGTTAATGGGTTATATATTTGTGTTTCAAAGTGGATTAAACTACTGCGACTAAACCATGATTTTTCTAGCCTAAAGTAGTCTCTTCTTTTGGGAGCTATTATAATTTTCATTATTCAGTAGGTGTTTTACAACTCGCCAGAACTTCATCGATAACAGCATCTACGTCTACCCCAGAATACTTAGCTTGTGCAGTAAGGGCTAATCTATGATTAAGAACTGGTTTTGCCAGTTTATATATAGTTTTGGGTCTAACAAAGCTTTCACCATTTATGAGACTCATTGCTTTTGCCAGTTCTATTAAAGCAAGTGTTGCCCTTGGACTTCCTCCAAGAGCTATATTCTTATTCTGCCTCGTTTTAGAGACAATATCTAAGGAGTATTGAATAAGTTCATCTTTAATTTTTACTTTCTTAACTTGGTTTTTAATATGGGTAATTTCATCGTTTGTTATAATTGGTTTTAAACTCTTTAGAGGGTCGGCACTAAGCCTTGTCTTGGCCATTAATAACTCTGCTTCTTCAGAAGGATAACCTAATGAAATTTTAATTCTAAAGCGATCTAACTGCGCTTCTGGCAGAGGGAATGTTCCATGTTGCTCTACAGGGTTTTGGGTGGCAATCACGAGAAAGTTCTCTGGTAATGAGTAAGTTTTATTATCAACAGTAATTTGTCTTTCTGCCATTGCTTCTAATAAAGCCGACTGTGTTCTTGGTGTCGCCCTATTGATTTCATCACCAAGAAAGAGATCAGTATGTAGTGGTCCCTTTAGAAATTTAAACTTATTCGACTCTTGATCATAGAAAGTTGTTCCAACAATATCTGAGGGTAATAAATCCGGTGTAAATTGTGCACGATGATAGTCTACTTGTGAAACGATTGCCATTGACTTTGCGAGGACTGTTTTACCAGTTCCAGGAACATCTTCTAAGAGTATATGACCACCAGATAACCACGTAGCAAAACAAAGTTTTATCTGTTCTTTTTTTCCATGGATCACAGTTCCAATAGTCTCTACGAGGTTATTTACTAATTGTGCTTCTTTAGTCATTAATCTTTCTGCTTCTTATTGTGGATGTCATACATATTTATTGTATCTGAATATGCAACTTCTTCCATTCCTTCATCTTGAGAGAGTTCTTCAACCTTTTTTACAATATCAGTAATTCGGTTAAGAGCATTCATGGCCTTATCAATTCTCTCATTTGGATTTTTTGCACCAAGAATAGTTAAGTTTCCTATAGCGATTGCAAGAGGATTATTAATTTCATGGTGAAGTGTTGTAATCATTGTAGTAATTGTTTGTGCTTTCTTAGCACGTAGAGAAGTCTTAATTAGATTTTTTAAATTCACTTGTGTATTGATACGAGCAGTTGCTATTTCTATATTCACTGGTTTTGTAATATAGTCATTCGCTTCTAGCTTTAATGCAGCAACGATATCTTCTGCTTCATCCTTTGCCGTCACCATAATTATGGGTAATTCATAATTATTTTTGGTTTTCCTAACTTCTTTAAGCACATCGAGACCAGATATACCTGGCATCATAATATCTAATAGCAAACAGTCATACTCATTACTCTTCAGAGTCTCTAGGCAATCCTCACCTGAGCTAACATAATCACACTCATAGTCTCTTTTTTCGAGTCTAAGCTTAATTTGTTTTCCATTCATTAAATCATCATCAACAATAAGAATTTTTGTCATTTTATTTACCTTATAAGCTCTTTAACTCTGTTAAAATCCCTGGGATTTCTTTTTTTATAGAATCAACCAATTTTAAATCTACTTCTTGATTTTCTCTGCCCATTTTTTCAATTACAAAGCACTGCTCTTTCACATCCATTGCAAAAAAGTTTGCAACCATCCCCTTAAGGGTATGAGCATGTAATTCTATATTTTTATGATCTTTATTCTGAATGGCCTCTTCTAAAGACTTAATTGTTTCAGGGTAAGAAGATTCAAAGATCTCAATTAGATCCTCAATAATTTCAATATCTTCTCCATAATGAGATTTAAGAGCACTAACATCTATTTTACTCACAAAAACTCCTTCTCTTGTTGCTTTCCCCTATTATATGCGTTTTTAGAAAATATTCACCTTGTAATTTCTTCACCTCACCTTGAGCTGCGTCATAAATTATTGCATGATAATTACAGACTTTTTTAGGAGCCCCATGCATAAGATTTTAACAATTCTACTTATTTTAAGTACTCAAGCCGCTTTCAGCTATTGTCAGCTAAATATTCGTGGCGATAATATTTGTTTAAATGAGCGTGCCCTTGAGATTGTAATTAATAAAGAGGATGACTCAAGAACTTATAATCTTGTTACTATTAAAGAGATCGACTTCCCGAATATTTTAGTCAGTGTTGATGGGGAATCAAGAGAGGTGCATATCGACAGCCTTTCAGGAAATCTAACTTGTGAAGAAAATCCAATTGTGTGTAAAGGTGAAGATGTTACCTTAGATAAAGATTGCACTGGAGACAATAAAGACAAAGAATACAATGTTGAAAATATTTATTCAGAAGATATGATTGAGATAAAAAAAGGGATGTTTCTCTTTAAAAAATCTCGTCTAGTTTCAACTGAATGTATTAAGAACATAAACCTAGATAGTGCTAATTAAATATTTCTAAGAACTCAGGAAAAGACTTATTTATCGCTGCGATAGGTGCGATTTCACCACCTTTATTAAGCTTTAATAGTAAATAGTTCATCATTACGATGCGATGGTCATGAGCACAATTTATGCTCATGCTTTCAATTTCAAATGCTTTAGCTTGCATAAGCTCTAAGGAATTACCATTTAAATTAAAATCACAGTTAAAAATCTTCAATGTTTTAATAATTTCATCAAGTCGATTTGATTCTTTATACTTTAAGTTTTCAATATTTAAAATTCTCATTGTTACTGATGAACTTAAATATAAAACAATTAAACTTGGTATAAGATCTAATGAAATTGCAGCATCAATCTCTAAATGCCCCTTAAGCTCTTTTGGAGTTATGCTTAATCCATTATCAGTAAATTGTATATTTGCGCCAAGTTCATTTAAATACTTTATAAACACACTATCAGCTTGATATGAATCCAGCTTAGTCACATTTTGAATAAGAATTTTTTCTTTTAAAATTCCCCAGAGGATAAGATAGCTCATTGAGCTCCAATCCACTGGGACATGATACTTATCCTTTAATTGGATTGATTTAGTAAGATCAATATAAAGAAGTGAACTTTTTAGATTATACAGTTCAACATCACTTATTAAATCTAACTTTTTGAGCATCAAAAAGGCAGTTGCAAACTGAGTTGTCTTCTCACAATCAACTTCAACAATAATACTTGGATCAATCTTACCATTAAGCTTAATTGTATTTTCAGAGATATGGATAAGCACCCCTAAGGAGTCCATCATTTCGATAAAATCATCAATTGGTCTTTCTAAGAAACGTTTTTCAACTTCTAATTCATAAGTGCCACCTAGGCTTGCCAAAAGTACGAGCATAAAACGTATGGTCGTCCCCCCCTCCCCTAAGTACACCTTTTCTTTATTTAAGTTACGAGGCTCAACCTCACCAATACTGATATGATCGGACATTCTTTTAATCGGAAAATTTAATTTTTCTAATGCTGAGATAAAAAACTCTACATCATCTGCTTTTGGAAGATTAAAAATTCTCTGATGGCCTTTTTGTAGACAACTAAGAAATAAAATTCTATTTGCATAGGACTTAGAACCTGAACATTGAATAGTGGTATTTTTTAAATTATTTGAATAGACTTCCATAGTTTTCTTCACGATATAATTTCTCAAATAATTCTTCTGCTTTAATAGACTTTAATTCTACATCACCAATATTTGCAGTATGAATAAAGTCTAAATCTTCACTCTCTCTTTTTTTGTCTTTAAGAATAAACTTCTCAAAGTCAGATTTACTAATCGCTTCAGGCCAGGCAAAACTTATTCGCAATTTTGTTTTGAGCTCTTCTAATTTATCTAATAAGTGAGGTGAGAATAACTTTAGCTTTATCTCAATCCCCATTGCAACGGCCTCTCCATGCTTTAAACTAGTTGCTTTTTCAATCGCATGTCCAATTGTATGACCAAGGTTTAAGAGTTTGCGAACTCCTCTATCCTCTAGGTCTTCATCAACAAGCTTTTGTTTATACGTCGAACACATTTTAAATAAATGATCTTGTTCAAAGCCCCCTAAAATATAATCACATATTCCTTTATCTAAAAAAGCATACTTTAAAATCTCACAATAGCCACTAATCTGTTCACTATCAGGTAATGTTGCTAAAAAGTCTGAACAAACGACTCTTTCACTTGGAGGGTAAAAGCTACCAATTAGATTCTTACCATTGTTTAGATTAACAGCAGTTTTTCCTCCAATTGATGCATCAACAATTGAAAGAACGGTAGTTGGAATACAAGTCCACTCAATACCACGAAGCATAATAGATGCAAGAAACCCTGCAAAGTCACTTGTGGCCCCACCACCGATTGCAATTAATCGATCTGTTCTTTTAATTCCATTTTGGGTAAAAAACTGAGCAGCTTCTTCGATTTTTGATAGGTTTTTATCTTCTTCAGGATTTTTTAATAAGAAAATCGATTGGTCTTCAATGGCCTCAAATTGATCTTGGTAAATATAAAAAACCTTTTCATCGATGACAAAATATTCATAAGCTTTAATATGCTGACAAAGTTCTTCTATTGTACAATTATCCATGATAGAAATTTACATCAAAACAAATCAATGGTTTAGTTATGAATCCTGAGTATTTCAAAATAATCAAAGAAATCAATAGCTTAGAAAAGAAAATCTTTTCTCTCGACTCACTTAAAAAGCAAGACAAACAAAGGATTCAAAGACTCCTAGAGCATAAATCTAATCGTCATGAAGAATTACAAAACTTTCTTAATGAAGAAAACGATCTCTTTAAAGAAGCGATAGAAATAGAAAAAGAGATTGAACTCATTGATAAGAGAACAGCTGATCTTAACTCACAACTTAATCAAGTTTTTGAAGAAGACATAACTAAAAAGCTCAATGAAAACTTAAAGAAACTAGAGCAAGATCTTTCGCAAAAAGAAGATCGTGGTCTGGCCATTCTTGAGAGACAAGAAACTTTAAAAAGTGAGATTTATGATGCTCAGAATTTTCTTAAAGGAATTGACGAGACAATTGATGAAATAAAAACAGAAATCATGCAAGAGCAAGCTCATAAAGATGTTAGTTACGAAAACATACAAGATCGAATTAATAGTTTAATAAGTGAGTTAGATGAAGGTTTTAAAGAAAAGTATCTAAAATTAAAAAATAAAGCACCTGCCCTTGATCAATTAAGTATTATTAATGACGAACGCTGTGCTTTTTGTGGATTCAAAATTAACTCATCTGATGCTCAGAGAGTTCTAAATCTTGAAAAGCTTTTAGGCTGTAGTATGTGCAATCGTATTCTTATTCCAGGGCACTCTGCTTACTAAACCTAGCTTTAACATCTTCAACAACTTTAAAAATGGCTGGAACTAAAATAAGTGTAATGGCCGAAGAAAATAAAAGCCCATATGCAAAGCTGGTTGCCATCGGTTTTAAGAATGGGTCTCCTCCCGGAGCATGAGCAACTGGTAATAGGCCCGCAACAGTTGTAAATGTAGTTAAAATTACTGCTCTAAAACGACTTACACTTGCTTTAATAATACTCTCAACCCCACGACCTTCCTCTTCTAAAGTTCTATTGATAAAAGTTACTAGGACTATCGAATCATTAATAACAACTCCCACTAAGCCAAGCATTCCCATGAGGGCCATAAATCCAATCGCTAGTCCTAAGACTTTAAATGAAAGAACAACACCAATTAATCCAAATGGAATCGCAGACATAATAATAAGTGGTTGTGCCATTGAAGAGAAAAGAA
>CAJXHA010000011.1 GCA_913053615.1 uncultured Bacteriovoracaceae bacterium
TGCTAGGGGTTGAGCACCACCCATTCCACCAATTCCAGCTGAAAGAACTAGTCTTCCTTTTAGATCTTCTTGATCAAAATGTTTTTTAGCAGCGGCCATGAAAGTTTCATAAGTACCTTGTAAAATACCTTGTGAGCCAATATAAATCCATGAGCCAGCTGTCATTTGGCCATACATAATTTTATCTTCAGCTTTTAATTTATTAAAGTGATCCCAAGTCGCCCAATGAGGAACTAAGTTTGAATTAGCAATAAGTACTCTTGGTCCTTGTGGATTACTTGGAAAAACGGCAACTGGTTTTCCTGACTGAACAATTAATGTTTCGTCATTTTCAAGATTTTTTAATGTTTCAATTAAGTCATTAAGTGCTTTATGATTTCTGGCTGCTTGCCCATTACCACCATAGACGATTAAATTATCTCTATCTTCTGCTACTTCTGGGTGTAGGTTATTAAGTAAACATCTTAAAGCTGCCTCTTGATGCCAGCCCTTACAAGTTAGTTCGCTACCTGTTGGAGGTAAAGGTATATTGCTCATATTAAACTCCTTAAATTAAAATATATTTAACATATAGCTTTAGAGGTGAAAATTAAAGAAACTGTTCTTAGACTTTAGGTTAACGCACAGCTTTTTAGAATCGATAACTTACTGAATTTATAAATACGTTAGTTGAACCCATATTGGATAGACGCATATCAATAGACCAGTTTTCAGTGAAGCCCCATTTTGCATCTATAGCAATACCTGCACTTAGTTGACCCTTAGCTTTTACGCTATAATTATCTGTATCTGAAAACTCAGCTTGACGATAGAAAAGTGGCACTGAAAGTCCAATACTTGAAAGTTTATCGTATGGTCTATAGTAATAGCCTGGACTCATATAAAGACCTGTAACAGAAACATCTTTTTGCTTATATTGCACACTACTACCAACTGTATTTGAAATCATGGCCGCAGCAGAATAAAAACATCCGTAAACATCCCAACCATGTTTTATATTTCCATACATCATCCCGCCACCAACACAAACACCCTCATTGTTTGAGACAAGATCAACTTCATCTTTATCATCAGATTTATTTACAAGTGTTATCGTTTCTTGAAAGAGAATTCCACCTGCGTTTGCATAGAAGGTAATAGTTTTCTCTAAGCTTTGGACGTAGTCCAACTTTTCATTTAGTGAGTTGAGGTATCTCTTAGTACTATTCGCTAGGTGAGACTTCTTGTCACAAATTCTAAAATAAGTGCGAGAGGCATTAAAGTAAGAGAAGTTATTTGTTTTTGAATAAATATAATAATAGTTTTGACCTAGGTGGTAGTATATTCTTAATAGCTTTGGGTTAATATCTAAATCTTCTAGATTATCAAAATTTAATTCTTTAACCACTCTATTATGTTCTTTTCTATAACTCTTTCTAATCACAAGGTGAAAGAGTTTAGAAGAAAGAGTAAAGTTTTTCTTCTTTTGATAAATTAGTCCAAGTAGATTTAAAACACTTGAAGGAAGCTTGTGGGGTTGTTTTAAATTATAAAATTTATTAAGTGTTTGCAGCGATCTATCAGTCTTACCCTTAAAGAATTCTTTTTGAGCCTTCTTAAGGTAAAGAGATCTATTCTGTGCATGAGCCACATTGAGAGTAATAAAAGTGAAAAGAAGTAAAACTCTTAAAACCATAAGTGTACTTGTCCTAGTAAGTCCCAACGATCTTGTGTATTTAAAGTTTCGCCATAACTCTTATTATTTTGCAGATCAAAACGAACTTCAAGTCTTTGCCAAGGGAAGTATTGAAACCCTGGACTCACTCGATAACGGTGAGCATCTTCATTAAGATCAGATTTTAAATATTCAAATGTCATTAGAAAGTACATCCCTCTCTTTAAATAGAGATGACTTTGCCAAAAAGCATAACGTGAAGATCGCTCACCACCGGAATTAAGCTCTTTATCGTTTTGACCAATTTCAACCATTGTACTTGATGCTTCACCAATCCTTGCTTTTAAAAGAGCAGCTTTTACATCTTGTATGTCCTCGTTTGATAAAGTTTCACGCATATAGGATGCACCAACTCTAACATTCTTTGTAAGGTTGTATTCAAACTTTGAAGTAATACCACTTGATTGTTCTTCTTCTTTCTTTTCTTTGTCACCATCAAAGACTTGAACACCAACTTCATAGTCCTTATCGTTCCAGTGTAAAAGAACACCATGAGATTGAGAGCGAAGACCTAGATTATTAAGTGTTTTACTATAGCTAATATGATCCGGTACTCTAATCCCAAAAACTTTATCCATTTTCCCAACATAAATACCAAGCTCTTTCATCGGTCTATAACCAATATAGTGTTCCGGTGAGAAGGTTTCTGCCTCATCATCTTCGTCGTCTTCATCTTGAGCTGGAAGATAGGTATAAGTTCCAGTAATAATAATATTATTTCTCTTTCCAAATTGAAGTGTAACAGTTGCATCGTTTTGCATTGTTATATACTTACTATCTTTATTTTCCTCATCACTTATAGCTCGATCTAATTGTAAACCTCTATAGTCATATGCAGGACGGAACCATTTGTTTTTGGGTGTTGAAAATAAAAAACCTGATGCATTACCAAGGTCATCATCAGTAATACTTTTGGGAACAAATAAACGATCTGCAAGAGCACTTGCTGAAACTGCACGCCCATAGTCTGTAAGTGGACCATTACCATATGGGTTATAGTGACAAGTTAAACAATTAGTATAACCCTTAGAAATAAACTGAGGATAAGCCCAAATATTAAAGCTAAGAATTAATAAAACAAAGATTAATTTCATTAAGAAAGTTTAGTAAATTTTATCTACTATTTCTATTATTTATTAAGGTGTTTGCGAAGTTTTCTTGCGAGTTCTTCAAGGTGTTTATAATTATCACCCTCACGCAAATTAAGCTCATAATCTTCACCCTTTAATAAGTTATCCACATATTGTTCAAAGGCAAATAATGGACCAGAGCTTCTATGAGAAATAATCAAACCCAGTAAAAATACTGTGGCGCAAATAAGGACTAGGACGATTAAGAAAATAAAGACATAGAACAACATATCAGATCTTTGAATTGTTGTTAGATACGAGTTTATATAAGTTATGGAAAATATCCCAAGAATAGTACAACTCATAAATGAGAAAAAAACGAACTTGAATGCGAGCCTTAACTGCTCTCGAGGGTTTATTAGAAAGCGTTTTCGTGAATTTTGATCAAACCAAATATTCTTATCATCAAAGAATATTAAGTAAGAGCATAAAACTGCTCCCATAACTAGTGAGACATCGGCAAAATTAAAATAGTACTGATAATTAAATAGATTGAAGGGGATAAAATCTATTGTCACCCCCCTATATACCCGATCAAATACGTTGCCCATAACACCACCTGTAAGTAAGGTGATTGAGTATTTTAGTTTAGTTAGATTGGCGGGAAGTAAGTAAACTAAAATAAAATAGATCAATAGAAGAAAGCCAGCAAGTGTACTGAGCGAGATAACTCTAAATAAAATAGGTGAGTGAGCATAGTGACCAAGAAATATCCCCGGGTTTCCTTTAGCATTTAGATATGTCACGGCCAAAGTCTTAGTAAAAAGATCAACAAAAACTAGCAGAAATAGCAGCAAATAATAGGCCTTATTTTTATACATGAAATATTTTTCGGTTTTTTAAAAAAATACATAAATAGTTAATTTGATAAATTTTTTCACCGATAGGTTACCGAGGTTTATTTATGAAAAAAGTATTAATGTTATTAATTTTATCATTTGTTGTTCAGGCAAACGAAGCAAGGTTGAAGGCCTGGACTTTACACAATCGTATTGCAGGAGTGCCACCAACACCAACTGTACTTAATCAAATGGAAAATATGATTGTACAGAATCCAGGTAAAGTTGGACTGGAAAATGCAGCAAGTATAGCACTTCAAAATGATTATTTTTATAATGTGAGACTTAAAAATTGGTTAAAACCACTTTCAAACGAAGAAAGATCCAAAAATGTACCACTAAATGATTTTGTAGCAACGGTTATTGGAGCGATTAGAGATTCAGATAATCCGAACAAGCCTTTTAGTAGAGTGCTTTATGATGATCTAATCTATGTTGGTCCCGCTTTAGGTGATCAAAATAGAAATTTTTCTCGTTCAAATAATAATCACTACGCAAGAATTGAATCTGAGTTTTTAGATTTAAAAAATATTTTAGTAGAAAGAATGCAATCTCAAAATATTGATACTGAACCAAACCCTGATAACAATAGAAGGGATCAAACTAATGTTGTGGTAAATGGTATCAATGGAGCTGCAGGTGTTCTTACAACAAGAGCTTATGGTGAATCTTTTTATCAAGCAGGAACCAATAGAAGTGTTACTAGACATACTTTTATGAACTTTCTATGTAAGGACTTTGAAGATCTCCATGATACAACTGTTCCTGACTTTAGAGTAAGAAGAGATGTTGAAAGAGAACCAGGTGGAGATAGTAGAACATATAAGAATACGTGTGTTGGATGTCACGCAGGTCAAGATGCTCTGGGTGGTGCATTTGCATACTGGGACTATAGAAATAATAGGTTAAGATTCACTCCAGGAAATGTTGTCGATAAAATGAATCATAATGCTCTTTACGATATGGGACATGTAACAACTGATAATTCATGGCTAAACCTTTGGGCCAGTGGACAAAATGCTAACCTTGGCTGGAGAGGTCCAACAACTGGAAATGGTGTTAAAGAATTTGGTCAAATGATTGCTCGTTCGAGACAGTTTTCCCGTTGTATGTCGATGAAAGTTTTCAAGTTAGTTTGTATTAGACCTCCTGTCGAGGATGATCTTCCATTTATTGAAGAAATGGCTGACGATTTTGAGTCAAATGATTCTTATAATATGAAAAGGCTATTTGCTAGAACGGGAGCACATTGTGTGGAGGAAGATATATGAAATTTAATATAAATAATAAAATCTTCTGGAAACTCGTTTCATTTTTAATGATTACTACAATGCTAGTTTTCTTTAACCAGTGTGTTGTGCAAGAGTATGATCTTGGGCAAACAGGAACAAGCTCTCAAGGGGTTGTTGAGGAAGAAGAAGAAGATGTAGTTGTTGATGTTCCTGTTGGTGGATCTGGTGAGTTTACTGAAACAGGTGCAACTGAAGTCGCTAGAACTGTAACAAGTGTTGGTGTTAAGGACTTCGAAGAAGTTTACTATACAATGAGTGTTGTCACTGGAATTGATCCACGTGATGAAGGTGGAATTAGAAACCTATTCAGTGATTTGAGAACACAACTTCCATTTGATGCTTCAATTAAGCAGTACACAACAGCAAATCAGATTGCAATTATCAAACTCGGTTCAGAATACTGTCACTTATTATTTAGTAGAAGTCAGTATTATAATAACTTTTTTAATAATTTTGATATTGGACAATCCCCAAATCAAGTCTTGATGAATGAAGACCAAAAACAATTATTAATAACTGAATTTATTAATAAATTTTGGGGTCAAGATACTCAGCCAATAAATGTTGAAAACATGGCGAGAACAGAATTAAGTCTATTAATAGATGATTTATTAGTAGGTGAAAATTTAGGATCTTCTGGAACGACAAGGACAGTGGCCAAGGGTGTATGTACTACTTTAATAGCAAGTGCACCATTGGTTTTACTATAGGAGTAAAAATGAAAAAGAAGTTTGAAAAAATTCTTCACAAAGACCACCCTCTAAAATCAAGAAGGGACTTTCTCGCACAAGGTTTAACTGTCGGGATGGGTTATACATTTGCTCCAAGTTTATTAAGTCTACTAAATATTCAAAATGTATATGGTGCTGAAAATTGTGTAACAACGAATCTTATGCAAGAAAGAAAAACCCCTGTCATTATTATTGATCTTGCAGGTGGTGGAAATATTGCAGGTTCGAATGTAATTGTTGGTGATCAAGCTGGGCAACATAGTTATCTACCTACTTATGGGCGTCTTGGTATTCCAGATAGTCTTTTACCGCAAAATGGGAATGTAAACACTGAGATGGGATTAAAGTTTCACTCTTCATCTGGAATGTTACAGGGAATTATGTCTCATACATCAGCACAAATCAGACAGAAATGTGAAGGTGCAGTATTCTGTGCAATTTCAAATGATGATACATCTAATAATCCACACAACCCAATCTATTGGTTAAATAAAGCGGGAGCAACTGGAAACCTAGTACAAACTATCGGTACCAGATCAAGTACAAGTGGTGGCCGCTCAGTAATTCCAAATTTAAGTTATGATCCAACGATTGCACCTGTTCCAGTAAATAGGCCTGAAGACTGTGTTGAATTAGTTAGTTTGGGAAGAGTACATGATAACTTTTCACAAGATAAGGCACAGAAGATTCTAAAAACAATTGAATATATGTCAGAGTCAAAATTAAAATCTTTTTCTGAAAAGACTCTACCGGAACAAGTTAGAATGGTTGCAGAGTGTGGTTTTGCTAAAGAGCCAATCGATGCAAGGGTACATGGAACAGATCCAATGTTGAATTCTAATTCAATTGATCCAAGAAATGATGCTCAAGTTACAGCAATATATAATAATTTAAATGATGGTAATCAGAGAAAAGAAGCTTCTGTCGCAAAGTTAGTACTTGATGGTTATGTGGGTGCAGGAACTATTGAGATGGGAGGATATGACTATCATAATAGAGACCGCTCAGACACTGATAGTAGAGATTTTAGAGCTGGAGAAGCTATTGGTAGAATCTTAGCACTTGCAAGTGCTAAGCAATCAGATGTAATGATTTACGTTTTCACTGATGGTGGTATTTCCAGTAATATGAATGAAGCTGATCCAAACAATGGAAAGTTTAAATTTACAAATGATGACGGTCAACGTGCTTCTACTTTTAGCTTGTATTATAAACATAGTGGTGGACGGCCTAGTTTACTCCATACGGGAAATAGCTTTAATACACATCAAAGACAATTGGGTTGGTTTAAGCCTAATACGGCAGTAGAAAAATCTGCTAATGGTATTTCAAATAACGTCACCAACTTAGCTAAAGCAATAACACTAAATTACTTAGCTTTACATGGTGATGAATCGCAATTAGCGGATGTGGTTGGTGATAATCCATTTGGTAATCAACTTGCAAATTATATAATCTTTGGAAAGAATAATTAATGAAAACAAGATTGGTACAATTAAAAATATTTTCAATTCTTATGCTTATCCTCATTGGATATAATCAATGTGGAAATCCATATAACTTGGAGACAACTGAACTTGAGTATACTGAAGCACCTTTAGCTGGGTCATTAAGTAGTTCTGAGTCAGTTGATACCTTTAGAACAAGTGTTTATAGTTTAACATCACAGTACTGTGTTGGTTGTCATACTACGCAACAGCCTCAACATGCTCACCCTGATGTTAAAACAGCTCATGATGCATTGATTGCCCTTTATAAAGTAAACTTTCAAAATCCAGCAAATTCTAGAATTGTTGCAAAACTTAGAGATGATAATCATGGTTGTTGGGGGAATTGTGCTGACAACTCTAATGAGATGTTGGCCATGGTTGAAATTTGGGCAGATAAAGTAAATGAGTTAGAAGAAGAACAAGAAGAAACAACTGGTGGCAATGGAAGTGGTGGTAGCACTAATGGAAGTACCACTGGCGGTTCAATGGCATTAGACTCTGTTGGTGCATTTGAACAAACCGTGTATCAATTAACTACTGAAAACTGTATTCAGTGTCATGCCAATACAGCTCCACAGCACGCAAATCAAAATATTCAACTTGCTCATGATTCATTATTAAATCAAGGTAAGATTAATTTTAATAATATTCCAGCATCGAGAATGGTTCAAAGGCTAAGAGTTGATCAACATAATTGTTGGGGTAATTGTGAAGCGAATGCTGTTCAAATGGAAAATGCAATTGCTCAGTGGAAATCATTAACAGAAGATCAAACAGGCTATGTTGCAGAAGGAGTCGTTAGTGCTCAGTCTGACTTTATCGCTAATGTTCTCGCATCTAACTCAGCAAGTGATGCTTTTGCAATTAACCTTGCTGGCGGAAATATTCAAGCACCATTTGTATATGATAATGGTAACCAATACTTATATGCACCTCCTGGTTCAGGAAATAATTTTGATGCAAATGCAAATGTTGGGATGGCAACTTATAATATAAATATAAATAAGTCAGCAACATACAAACTTAGAGCAAATGTATCTGCCTCTTCAAATAATGATAATTCATTCTTTTTTAGAGTTGATAATGGTAATTACTTTGATTGGCATGCAATTGTAAATGGTGGCTTCAGTGATCAAATTGTTACTCGTGGATCAGGAATGCAAGACATAAGTTTTACTCTTAATGCTGGAAACCATACTGTCGTGGTAAAACAAAGAGAAGATAATACAAAATTAAAAGAATTGTCTTTTGTTGAGTTTAATGGAAATACTGTTTTACCTCCAGGAACTGTTTATTTAGAGTATGAACTAAAAGATCTATTAGGTGTTCAAGACTCCGTTGTCTTTAGAATTAAAATTAGAGAATTCGATGAATATAGTTATCAGGTCTATGGGCCAGAAATAATTTCAAATTATAATATTAGAGTACAGAATATTAAACTCTTACTTAATAATTATTATAATCCTCAGCACTCAACGTTTACTTTTGTTGATGCGATGACAACTCCACAAAATACGAGTGTTTCAAACTATGCGATGATTGTTCTAAAGGATCAAGGTCCTGCTTTGGATAAAATATCATTTGAGTTTGGTACACTGCAGATTATGAATTAATTTTACTTATCATGAGTTTGGCGTAGTTTATAGCTTCGTTATTACTAAAGCCAAACTCTTTTTCTAATATACTCGCACATGCCTCAAGACTTAAGTCTGAGTCAATATGTTTTAGAAAGTTCCCATAAGTCTGAAATTCCATCTTTTTATTTGCAACATCCTGATTAAATCTTAGTTTAATTTGACTTGATTGAAATCTTTTTGCTTTTTGAGACTTGAGCTCTTTTGCATTAATAATTAAGAGTTGTTCCTGTCTTTTTTGAGAGACATATTCTGTATTTAAATAATTAAAATTTTGTGTGCTATATTTTGTATCTGCAAAATAGTTTTGAAATGTTTCTATAATCTCATCTTGAGTAAAGCTTTCTTCGAGGCTCTTATTATAAAAGTTAGCAAGTCCAATATATGTGAATTGGCCACCATCATTTAAAAAGCTCAGTGCATGAGAAAGATTTGTATTAATGTCATTGGGAAGAATGTCTAAAAACCAATTTGAAACAATATGGTCAAACTTTTGAAGATCCATTGTATAAAAGTCAGAGACAAAAGGGTAGAAATTCTCTAGCTTATCAGGTGATGAAAACTCAAATTTATTACTGGTTTTATCTAGCTCTTTTGGATGTTTGACTACATCAAAGAGTTTAGTTTTGTTCTGGTTAAAAAGTAATGTTAAGTTAATCGGGTTTATGTCAGTTGCATAAACATCAATGCTTGGGTTTTTCTTCGCATATTCATAGGCCATTCGAGCAGCACCACAACCTAGAAATAATATATTCTTTGAGTCTGTTGGGATTTGATCAATATAAGATAGATTATCCTCTTGATCCCATAACCAGTCTTTAAAAAATAACTCAAGATAAGGATTAAAGTCTGATTGAGGTAATCTTTCTTGGTTAAGCTCTATAAAAAAATTCTTTAATGTACCTTTAAGTCTATTAAGAACTTTTAGCTTTGATGCCTTATATAGCTCAATTCTTTTTCTAGATGATTTGAGTTCTAGACTGGAACTTTGAATGTTTTTAAGTTTAATTTCTTCATTCTTTATATAAAGACTTACTCTAAATGATAAGAAGTTATAATCAGCTTCACTTAGAAAAAAGGGGATGTCATTTATTGTTGAAAAGTTTTCTTTTAACTGTGAATAAGTGAGAATATTATTCTTATAATTAAACATTATCTTAATTCACCAATTTCATTTTCAACAACATGTAGTATTTCAAAGTTACTAATAAGTTCTTTTATTTTTTCAATATCACCAGAAAACACTCTATCCTTATCAATTGGCTGAACATGTTTGCGTATTAAGTTATGTACAGCTTCAATTGTTTTATTAGATTTAAGTGGTCTAAGTAGGTGAAGACCTTGAGTATTACATAAGAATTCTATCGCTAAACATGTTTTAACATTTTGAATTACTTCATGCAGCTTGCGACCAGATGTCACACCCATTGAAACGTGATCTTCTTTATCTGTACTAGTTGGTATAGAATCGATACTTGCTGGGTGACATAGATACTTATTCTCTGATGCGAGTGCTGCCATTGTAACATGTGCAATCATTAAACCTGAATTTAGACCAGATTCTTTAACGAGGAATGCTGGCAGATCAGAGAAGGTAGGGTTCATCATTTTTTCAACTCTTCTTTCTGAGATATTCGCTATTTCACTCATACCCATTGCAAGGTAATCCATTGAGAGTGCTAATGCTTCACCATGAAAGTTACCACCAGAAATTACTTTATCTTTTTCAATAAAAATTAATGGATTATCTGTCACACTATTAAGTTCATAATTCATAACTTCTTCTGCATGACGAATTGTTTGTCTGATTGCTCCGTGTACTTGTGGCACACATCTAAGTGAATAAGGATCTTGAACTTTGCCACAGTCAATATGAGAGTTTGCAATTTCACTATCACCACTTAGGAGTAAGTTAAGATTGTGACATGAATCTAATTGACCAGGGTGTGGTTTTAATTGACTTATATCTAGGTCATAGGCAACTTTCGTTCCCCTCACAGCTTCAAGTGTCATGCTAGATGCTACATCAGCAATTTTTGCTACTCTTTTTGCTTCATATATAGCTAGTGAGCCAAGAGCGGCCATAACTGCTGTACCATTAATTAAGGCAAGCCCATCTTTAGCTTTTAATTGTACTGGCTTTCTACCAATTTCATTTATTGCAAAGTCTGCCTTTACTTTTTTGCCATCATAAATCACATCACCTTCTCCAATAAGACATAAAGCAATGTGAGATAAAGGTGCTAAGTCACCAGATGCACCTACTGATCCCTTCTCCGGAACGACCGGTGTAATATCATTGTTTAAAAAATCAATTAGTAAATCGATACACTCTGGACTTACCCCAGAGTGACCTAAAGCTAGACAATTTGCTCTTAGAATCATGATGGCACGAGTGACGAGTTTACTAAATGGATTTCCTACACCAGTGCAGTGAGAGCGAATTAAATTATATTGTAATTCAGAGAGTTCACTTTTTTGAATAAACTTATTTGAAAGTGCACCAAAACCAGTATTGATTCCATATACAGCATTTTCCTTTTCGACAATGGAATCTACATAAGCACGAGATGCATTTATTCTTTCTCGTGCCTCTCCCGCTAGTTCAACCTTAAAGTCATGGTGCTTATTATCTGCGATTAAATAAACTTGCTCAATAGTTAGGCCTGAGCCATTAATTTTTATTGTATTCATTTCTTACCTCAAACTTTCTACACGAGAACTATACTCTTTCTTATCCGCACCAAAGATATATGATCCTGCAACTAAATTCGTTGCACCTGCGGCCCTTAACTCCTTGGCATTCTTGTCTGTTACTCCGCCATCAACTTGAATGTCAAAGTTAAGACCAAGATCTTGTTTTAGCTTCGTGAAATATTTAATTTTTTCAAATGAGTAATCTATAAACTTTTGACCACCAAAACCTGGATTAACAGACATAATTAGAATTAAATCAATTTTTTCTAATAAGTAACTGGGGATTGAGCTTTCTGGAGTTCCTGGATTTAATGAAATACCAACACTTGGATATCTTTTTTTAAGTTCTGCGATTAAAGAGTCATGGTGAGTTGTTGCTTCCCAGTGAAAGGTAAAATTATTAAGCCCAATATCACTTAAGTCTTCAATATAGGCCTCAGGGTTCCTTACCATTAAGTGTGCATCTAAAGCATGATGTGTAACTTTAGATAAGTTTTTAATGACAGTTTTTCCAAAAGTTAAATTGGGTACGTAGTGACCATCCATGATATCGAGATGAAAAGAAATATTCTCTAATTGATTAAAAGCTTCAATTTCTGACTGTAAGTTTAAAAAGTCAGCAGATAAAATACTAGGTGATACAATCATGGTATTTCCTTTAACTAATAGTTAATTCTTTATTTTGTAGGCCATTTATTAATTCTGAATCTAGACAACGTTTTTTGCCTTCAAGTTGAATATCACTTAAATGAATTGTTGCATCTAAGCAGCCTACAAGAAGTTGGTTATCTTTTATCTCTATGGTGCCTGGCTTTAGTTTCTGTGTTGATTTTTCTATATGAAAAATCTTAAGTCTTTTTTTATTTAAAAAGCAGTATGTACCCGGCCATGGATAAAGTGCTCTAACTTTATTTTTGATAGACTCATAACCTTCGTTAGCAAATTGAAGGTGTCCTTGCTCTCTCTTTAGAGTTGGCGCAAAAGAAACGTTGGCTTCATCTTGTGCTTTATATTCAATATTATTGTTTACGAAGTTATAAATTAAAGTATTAAGTCCTAGGGCCGCTTCAAATTTTAGGCGTGTATAAAGCTGTCCACCAGTTTCTTCGGGATGGATCGTAACCTCATTTTCATAAACAAGATCTCCTGCATCCATTTTCTTAACCATCTTCTGAATTGATACACCTGTGGTTTTGTCACCGTTTAGTATGGCGTATTGTATCGGAGCGGCACCTCTATACTTAGGCAGTAATGAAGTATGGATATTAAAACAACCCAAGCTTGGTAGATTTAGAATCTTGTCTCCAAGAAACTGTGCAAATGCAAGAACGATAATAATATCAATTTTTTCTTTCTCTAAGGTCTGAATAAAATCATCTTCTTTATTTATGTTTTCAGTTTGGAATGTCTTTATTTTATTATTTTTAGCGTAGTCGATTACTTCTGGAGATTTTAGGTTTTGTCCTCTGCCTGCCGGGCGATCTGGCATTGAAATGACATACTTTAAATTAATGTATGGATGATTAGCTAAAATATCTAATGCAGGTACAGAGAAATCAGGTGTGCCTAAAAATACAGCGTTTAATTTTTTTAACATCGTTTAAGTCGTAGCTTGTAACTTTTTTTGTTTTATAAGTTTTTTCTTAAAAAAGTTTTTTTTCAGATTACTTAGGCGATCGATAAAAACAATGCCGTCGAGGTGATCATTCTCATGTTGAATACAAATTGAAAGTAACTCGTTAGCTTCAATTTCTTGAACTTCACCATTTGTGTTTTGATATTCAACAACAATATGTTCATATCTTTTTACGTCTTCATAGACTCCAGGTAATGATAGGCAGCCCTCTTGATATGTTATATCGCCTTCTTTTAATTTGAACTTTGGATTGATGAAAACTTTAGGATTAAAATTAGAAAGAGTATATTCACCACTACCTTCAGAGGTTTCTTCTCGGTCATAATCAACATCAACCACAAAGATTCTCTTTGAAAGACCAATTTGTGGAGCCGCAAGCCCAATTCCAGGAGCGTTGTACATAGTATAAAGCATGTTTTTACAAAGCTCTTTAAGCTCATCATTAAACTCTTCTGGTTTAACTTCTTCGGCCACTGTGGTTAGTACTGGATCTGGATAAGTAACAATTTCCAGCTCTTTCCCTTCATATTTATAATTTTCAACTACTTGTTCCATAAGCTTTTTATAGCATAATTATTTAATAATTTCGAGACTATAGTGATCTGTTCTTGTTAAACACAAAACCGATATAAGTTAAGAAAATTATTGGGATTCCCATGGTTGCAAGTAGAGGAGGAACCTTGCCCTGAGTTCCCATAGACACGGCGCTAGTATAGAGAAGCCAGAAAACAACTGTGAAAAAGAGGGTGAAAATAACGTTTTTTCCAAAGCCATCAGCCCTTCTATTGGGTTTAAAAACAATGGCCACTGGAAAAAGTGAGAAAACAATACAAATAAAGGCCAGCGAGAGTTTTTCATAGAGCATAACTTTGTATTCAGAGGTATTGATTCCTGTTTGTTCAAGTCGAGAAACAAATGCAGCTAGATCTAGTATTGGAAGAGTAGTTATATCTGACTCAAATTGATCAAAATCTTCTGGGACCTCTTTTAGGGGTATAATCATCTTGTCTTTAACTTGTAGTGTCGGATAAATTTTATCATCAAGAAGTGAAAGAATTTTAACTTCACTTAACTCCCACTGATTTTCCTGAACAAAAGTTGCATTTTTAGCTTCGTAAACTTGCTGGAGGTGACCTTTATTATTTTGAAAATATATTTTTATATTTTTTAAGGCATTCCTATCACGGTCAAAAGCCTGAAAAGATGTAAAGTAATTTCCAGACTTATACCAAAGAAGACCACTACGACCGACTTTACTTCTTGCTAGGTATTTACTTTCTTGCTTTCTGGATTTTTCAAATTCAGCTCTTTTGATTTTATTTGCTTTCGGTTGAATAAAACCAAGATTAATTACCTGAAAAAAAGCTATGACAACAGAGCACATCAACACCAATAGATATATTCTTCCGGCAGAAAAACCACTTGATAAGATGGCCATCAATTCACTTTGATTTTTTAATTTATTTAAAGAAAAGAGACTTGAAATTAAACAAGCAATTGGAAGCAGCTTGCCCAGTAGGTCTGGTAGCTTTAAGAAATAATTCAAAATTATATAGTTAAAACCATAGCCTCGCATAAAGCCATTAATAATGTCTCCAACAGTAATTAATAAAAATAAAACAACTATTGAGCCAAATAAGGCCTTGAACCACTCTTTAGAAATTATTTGAGAGAGTAGAAACATAGCTAAAAAACCTTCTTGTATAAAAAGCTAATTGTTTTCAAAGTTGGAAGTGCAATTAATTTTATTAGTCGACTTGTTAAGGGACGTTTTTCCAGCTTTGTAACTAGAGGACTAGAGTATTTGTAATACTGTTCAACAAATCTTTCTCCAAAACTTAGTCGCAAAATATCCTGTTTCATAAGTCTTAAATTGTGTAATTCAGGACTTGTTTCATCAAAACAATGAGTGGCTATGTAACACTTGCGAGATTGAACAAATATTTGAGAATAAGCTTCGTTTAACATTCCAATTTGTAGAGATCTATTTTTATTTTTCTTAATATACTTTCTAAGCATTTCAGAGTTAAAAACTTGATAAGGCTGATTAATTGTAAATTTCACAAATTGAGTTAGACATTTTTTATAAGTTGCTTGTAACTTTGGAGTCATTTCATTAATTCGTGCCATCTCCCAGTACACATGTGAGATAAGTAATAGCTCTGTGACATCTTTATTCGGATCAAACATACTTGGTTTAAGATGGTAAATGTCTTCTACATCATTTAGTTCTGCAAGAATACCTAGGTACTCAGTATATTTTTTAGTGGCATTGACATAATCTTTGTTAAGAAAAAGCTCACGAGCATTCTTAGCAATCGTTATTCTTTGATTGTACTTAGCTTGTAAAGCAAGTCTGCGCTTTTGTTTGTCTTTTTGTTCTTGAGATTCTGACATTAATAAACCAATACAAGTGCTAGTGTATTTTCAATAACCTTTTCATCTTCATAAATAATAGAAGGTTCATCATTGGATAAAGGTTCAAAGCTCTTGTAGGCATACTCAAGTGAAAGTTTAGGTCCCACCCAAGAGAACCCCCAAGATGTTCCTTTTATCTCAGAGATTTTATCATGAAATTGAGAAGTTCTTAAAAATAAGCTACCAAAAACTTCTAATTGCACCGCCAGTCTCTGAAGAGTATTTTCCTCAGGTTTCTTTTCATATGTGGTACCAGCATCAAGAATTAGATCCATATTTGCAAAAAGATTATAGTGGATACCCAATATAGCAACAGGTTCTGATCTATTTGCATGGGTAGGGTTTTGAAATAGTGCACCTACTGATAAACCTTTTCTAAAAATATGGGTTAATCCTAGATCTACTTGAGTAAAGGTTTTGTGGGATTGTGCATAATCATCTTCAGTATATTTTATAAGAATCCCCATTGCTGTTGATTTACTTATAAGTGATGAAGCAGAGCTAGTGATTCTAAATCTTTCATCTCTGTTTACCTTAGACTGTTCAACACTAAAGCCACCTTTAACTTGAGAGGAAGTGTCAGATAAAACAAATAATTCTCGGCTACTATCTTTAAACTTTCTATTTCTATCAGGGTTTCTATTTTTTAATGCAACTTGTTCTTTGCTATAATATATAGAGGTTTTGTCGTGGAATGCGATTGATGCTGGGTTAAATATTGACGCCTCGTTTAAGAGGATGGAGCCAACACCAGCACCCCCGGTACTTTTTAATTGTGCCGTTTCAATGTCTTGCAAAAAAGCCAAAGAATTATTTGAGAATATAGTAAAAAAACATAAAATGATTAAACGTGAAATATACATAATAATATACTAATCATTTTAATAAATAATGGAAATAAGGAATATTAATGGAAATAACAAAAGCAATCATTCCAGTTGCTGGTAAGGGAACCAGATTTCTCCCCGCAACTAAAGAAACTCCCAAGGAGATGCTACCAATTCTTAATATTCCTATGATTCAATATGTTGTTGAAGAGGCTGTTGATTCGGGAATAAAAGAAATTATCTTTGTTACTTCAAGTGGTAAGGAATCTATCGAAAATTATTTTGATATCAATAAGGAGCTTGAAGTCTTCTTAAAGAATGTCGGTAAAGAAGAGCTTTATAAGCAGATAAATAAAATAGGCTTACTCGTAAGTGTTCAAACGGTAAGACAAAAGGAACAACTTGGCCTTGGGCATGCTGTTCTTATGGGAAAAAGTTTTATTAATAAGGGGGAGTCTTTTGCTGTTCTTCTTGGTGATGACATTATTATTAATTCTAATCCCGTTACAAAACAATTAGTTGAAGTCTCTAAGAAGTATAATAACTCAAGTGTTATCGGTGTTATGAATGTTCCTAAGGAGAAAACATCTAAGTATGGAATTGTTGCTGGTAAAGAAGTAGCTGATAAGACTTTGCATATGGAAAAAATGGTTGAAAAACCAAAGCCTGAGGATGCACCGACTACTCTTGCGACTCCAGGGCGCTATATATTAAATCAAGAAATCTTTGCTATCTTAGAAGAAATACCTCGTGGAGCAGGGGGAGAATATCAATTAACGGATGCTATTAATTTACTTGCACAAAGAGGTGAAGTATATGCTTATGAATTTGAAGGTAAGCGTTATGATACTGGAAGCCTAGAGGGTTATTTAAGTGCAACAATTGACTTTGCATTGGAAAGAGAAGACCTCAAGGACTTCGCCAAAGAATATATAATTAATAAAGCAAAAGAACTTTAGGAGAATAAATGAAACTCTTTTTAATATTATTATCACTGCATACAATGGCTTTTGCTTACATACCGACAATTGAGTCTCTTTTTAGGAATGGAGATAATGATACAGTTGATGGACACACAATAAGTGCAAACTTTGTTCTCACAAGAAAAAATGTATTAGAACAAGGTGAAAAAACATTACAAGAAATGCCAAGTGTTTTTGCCTATAAGCTTCTATTTAATAACTCAAAAGAAAGAACTCAACTGGTACAAGTTAGTTATAGTGGAAATGTAATTTCAACTTCAAATATGTTTGATTTAAAGTACTTCCCACAATTAACTTTTAATGGATTAAAACTTAGTGGAGAAGACTTTGAGAAAAAGATGTTCTACTCACTTATGAACTCATTAGTGAATAATCAAGGTGATCTCATGATTGATTTCTTAAACTCAGTAGGACTTGCAGCACTAAGAAATACTGAAAAAGTAAATCGTGACCAAATACAACTCATTGGTCGTTATATTAACTACCTAAAACAAAAGAAAGAAAACCCAGAGGCTGAATTAGATAATCCTCTTGAGCCAGTAACTCCTGAAGCTAAAGAGAAAGTAAGAGAAATTCTTAAGTCTCCTTTTTTAACGACTTCAAACTATGTGAAAAGAATTAAAGAAGGTGATGATATTTACTTTCAAATAAAGAACGAAAATGTAGACATTAAGTTTGATGGTCAAAAGCATGAACTCATTAGTATGAAAATTGAAACTAATATGGGAACTATGGAAGTGAGATGTTTTAACTATGTTGTCTTTACAACTATTTCGAAAACGCTTAAGTTTCCACAGCTCATTCTCCTTAAAGACTTGCAAGGAAATGAATTTGAACTGAAAATGCAAAAACTTAGGGCCACTAGTGACTCACTTGATGTTTTCCTTAAAAGACTTCAAAATTACAAGGATGATCTCAAAAAGGGATTAAATCAGGAAATTTTAGGTAAATCTGCATTCATGCTGTAAAATCAGTAGTTTACAGTCTAAAACTAGCTAAAGATTAATCATTTATAACCGATAAGCAGCTGAGGTAAAAAAAGGAAATCTCATGAAGATACTTATCGGTTTATTACTATGTTTGAATGCATATGCTCAATTGAATCCCAATGATGTCTTTGGTGCATTAGGTGGAAGTGATTGGGGACAAAGCTATACTGCTGAAACAGACGAAAGCTTTCAAAGGCAAATATCAACACCTTCTGTAGAAGGAAGTAGTGTTGGCTTACCAACAGCATGTACCGCTGAAGATCAAAATACCTTACCTCATAAATTTCTTTTACTTTTATTGGCCGATAATAAAATTGAAGTATCACACGACGCTAGCTCTGGTGTTTTAAGAGTTAATGGCGGAACAATGATTGGTAACTGTAACTCAATGCTTGAAACGAGCGTTTCAAACCCTACAGATGAACTTCCATATACATTCCAGGTAAAAATTAGAAGACCTGCTGGATGTAATGATGATGAATGTAATTATAAATATATTAAAGTAAATAACGGAAGCTCTAGCGAAGAAACAGGTTCTTTCTCACCAAACTTCCAAGGTTTTTTAAGTTGTCTACAAGCATCCGGTGTATATGAAAATGGATCAATTGTAGGTGATAAAGTAGCTGCAACAGACTTCTTCCATGAAGAGGCCGGGGTAAATCAATCATCAGATCTTTGGTTTGTATCACACGGATTCTTAGGTAATAGATTTAATGGTGTGTTCTCTGAAAATAAAAAACCAAATTATGGATGCTTTTATTTTGA
This sequence comes from uncultured Bacteriovoracaceae bacterium, assembly GCA_913053615.1. Taxonomy (GTDB): domain Bacteria; phylum Bdellovibrionota; class Bacteriovoracia; order Bacteriovoracales; family Bacteriovoracaceae; genus UBA845. The sequence goes on from CAJXHA010000011.1 coordinate 19,146, forward strand.
AGATATAAAAGATGGCGGTTATCCAATTTACTCCCAGAGTGATGTTCAAGAACAAGAATTAAATCGTTTATTCACAAGAGTTTGTTCTTCTGGTGATTATAAATTAATTAATGAACACCTTGATGACTTTAAAGAACTTAAGGGACTGAGAGATACATTGATTCAAGTACGTAATCAATTAATCTTAGATAAGGTTAAAGAATTACATGAAATTATAGAAGAAACAGATGATTTATCTGAGGTAGATGTTTCTAAGTTTAGAGATGTTCTGGCCGATTTTAAAGAATTTATCATTGATCCAATGACTGAGAAATTATCTATTGCTCAAAGACTTTATTCAAATCCAGATCACTCGCAAAAAGAAGAACTCTTAAAACAAATCATTTCTAATGATGCAAAAGTTCAAGAGTTACTAGGGCTTTCTGTTGGCGAGTTTAAAGATGAAATGAAAAAGTATATGGATGAAAAAGCAGGCGATCTTATTAAGTATGCACAAGCTCCATACCTAACTAATAATGACTATGTAACAATGGTAAGTGGAGATAAAGACGCACCGATGGATAACTCTTCTTGGGTTGGGGCGGCACTAACTTTATATGAAATTCACAATACAGCTTTCCATTATGGTCGTTATAATGATGACTTTTGGAGAGATAACTTTGAAGGTAAGGATAAGTATGCTGGTGCGAAACAGTACGAGCGAGGATCAAACCTAGATCGATTAATTGCTAGTAATGTTGGTAAGAAAAGAGAAGTTCTTGATAGAGTAAAAACAACTGCACAAAATCCAAATGTTGATTATGTAGCTCGCTATCAAGCAGCTAAGGAAAGAGTTGTTGCTGGAATTGATAGAAGATTACAAGCATTAGGGCAAGAATATAATGCTGCCGTTAGAAAGGTTCAAACTCAATGTGCCATGGAAAAAGCACAGAAGTATTGGATTAATCAACAGGCATGTGTAAGAGATGCAACTGAAAAAGCACAAGTCTGTGAAGCTGAAATCAGAGCATTAATGGAAGAAAGAGAAAATACTATTGCAAGATATGATGGAATGATTGCTCACTGGAATGAAGCAAGAACTGCAGCTGGTTTTAATGAATCATCTACTTCAACTACAACTGCTGATTTTACATTCACTCCGACGACACCACAAGGTCAGAATCCTAATCAGCAGCAACCGTATAATAATCAGATGAGCCAACAGATGGCGATGATGCAACAACAGATGATGCAACAACAACAGCAACAGCCAATGTATCAATACGGACAAAGTGGACCTATGCAATTTGGATATGGAAATGGCATGGGCATGCAATATGGTATGGGCATGCAATACGGTATGGGCATGCAATACGGTATGGGCACGCAATACGGTATGGGGGGATATAGTCCATATGGTATGAGTTCATATGGTATGGGCGGTGGATACCGAGGACCTTCAGGCTTTTCTTTTTCTCCACAATTTGGAGGAGGAGCTCAATTTGGTGGTTCTGGTTATGGATATGGCGGTCCAATGCAAAGTCCTATGTATATGAATCAATACACAATGCCAGGAGGCCAGTACTCTTTTGGTGGACCACAGTTTGGTGGTGGATATGGAATGAGTGGAGGTGCAGGCTTCTCTTTCTAAAAGAACTAGAAGTCTACACTTAATCTAAATCCAGAAGCTGTAATATTCTCTACACCGATGTCATCGTTACCATTAGTGAATTCATAGAACTCGCCAACTTGATAGTAACCAAGAAATCCGCTTACATAAATATTTGGATTCCACTGATAATCAAAAGAAACATCAAATTCCATTCCTAGATCATCTTCTTGATCTTCTGTAGCGGTATTGTATGTATTTGATTCGTGGTTATAAAACTCATCCCCATTACTTGCAACTTCATTTGCCTTGGCCATAATGACAGCAATATTCCATTGCCACTCATCACTTTTATAACGAGTATAAAGTTTTGCATAATTAGCATTATTAATAGATGAATTAAAAATATTTTGATTTGTATTTTGAAATCCAGAAAGATTGTATCTAAACATAATTTCAGCAATTCTGTAATTCGGGTGAAGATACATTACATTAACCTCTTCTTCGCCGTCTTCACCTTTTACACTACCTGCATCGAGTCCTAGTCTCCACTTAGAGCTAAAGTCGTAATAACTTTCAAAAATAAATGCATTCGTATCAATATCTTCTTGGCTTGCAGTACCGTAAGTTGTTCCTACATCACCACTTAACATTGGAACCTCAAGTCCAAAACCAAACTTTTCCCAAGACTTTTTAAAGTAAACATCAATAAGTGTTACGTTATTAGGACCAGTGTTGTTTCCATAAAGATCAGAATTCGTCTCTGTCTCTCTAATTCCGTAATAAATTCCAAACTCAAAGTTCTTATTTGGATCAACATATACACCAGTGATTGCAGTCTCAATTGTGTCATACTTACCAGAGTATGGACCTGCTCCATTTGTAGGGCTAGCTAAACGAGAGTAAATAGGAGTTAAAGTAAATTTACCTAGCTTAAATTCAGCTTCAAATCCATCATATACTGAAAAGTAACGATCCCAAGAGTTATCGCCTTTATTGATAAAACCACCAAGACCAAAGCCTTTAGCATACTTACCAAAGCGATAAAGAGCAGTATCTGCATAAAGCTCTAAGTATAATTGATTTGCAGTCAGAGTTGAGTTCCCACCAGTTGATTGTGAGTAATAAGATCCGTTTTCAACTTCAGTATCTTCCCCTGTAAAACCACCACGAATACTACCTGTAGAGATTTCACCTTTTAGTGAAGCACTATCATTAATAACAATTGTAGGATTTAGCTTAAAAATAAATGATTGATAACGAGCATTTTCATTATCGTCTTTAACGCAGTAACTATCATTGCTTGTGGTACAAGAATCAGTTGTTCGCCTTACATTTGAAATAATATTTGTATCAAAACCAATTGTTCCATTCCAATCAATTGGAAGGGCAAAAGCGTCGATAGAAAAAATTAAGATAAAAAGTGTGATGATTTTGTTGTATGTCACAAAAACTCCTTAAAATTGGATGTTTTAATTTAGTTTAAATTGTTAGAAAATAATATTGAATTTACTAGAAACTGGCAAAGAATGAAATTTAAAATTACGAGCAACCTTATTAAGAGATGCGTCATATACAGCTTTTTATTCGTCTTTATGATAACCGGCGTTATCGGAGGCTATGTATATGTGGTTATTGAAGAGCTAAAGGCCAAATTAGAATTACAAAACTTAACTTCTAGCTCATTGGTCTTAAAAGAATCAAAATTAGAAAAAGATAGTTTTGTGCTAAGCCACGACTTTAACTTCTTTATTACTTTTTTAAATAAAGACCCTGACAATAAAATATCTCCATTCACTAAAAGCGGAAAAGTCTTATTACAAGAGGATATGACTTTACCTGAACCTTATCCTAATAGTTGCGATCGCTATTTATGCCTACAAAGTAGAGTTGGGTTTGAGCGAATCCCTTCAAATTTATGGAAAGGCCTAATGGGTGTGGAAGATTATCGCTTCTTAAATCATCAAGGGATAGATCCTATTTCAATTGCTCGAGCCATTATTGTGGATATAAAAGCAATGAGTTTTGTGCAAGGAGGAAGCACCCTTACACAACAATTAGCTAAGAACTTATTTCTAACTAATGAAAAGAAGTTTCAACGTAAAGTTCAGGAAATGATCTATGCAATTTATTTAGAGAGAAACTTTTCTAAAGATGAGATTATTACCAAATATTTTAATGAAGTTTTTTGGGGTGTTGTTGGTGGCGTATCCATTAAGGGTGTCCATATGGCATCACTTGCTTATTTTCAAAAAGAGCCAGAGAACCTAAGCCCGTTTGAGTCTGCTATTTTAATCGGTATGCTCAAGGGGCCGGGATATTATAATCCAACTCGTTACCTTGATCGACTAAAAGGCCGTGTCAGTGCAGTTTTTGATAGGCTAGTGAGTTTGAAGTTATATCGAGCAGATGAAAAGCGTTGGACAGATAAAGAGTGGCTTGAATGGAGTGAGGGCTTAAAAGAATATAAAGAGAATAAGCTCTTTCTCAGTTTATTTAGAACTTTAACTAATGACCAAGCTAGTTTAGAGCCTTATGAGAAATTCACTTTTAATAGAGCAGTTGTTTATACCTTTAAAGACCTAGCGGATCGAATTGAGGGACTTGATATAGCAGTAAAAGCAATAGCAATTAATAATAAATGCGAAAGCTTTGACTGTGAAAATGTATTTACCTATTACACGAAGTTTGAAAGAGACAAGCGAGTTGCAATTACTAAGGAGTTTCATCAAGTTGGTAGTATTTTAAAACCACTTATTTATTATGAGTTCGTAAATCAAGGCAAGTCACTTTCTGATATGGTTTCAACCGATCCTATAACCCTTAAGCTTAAATCTGGTAATTGGACTCCAAAAGATCACGATTATGGTGGACTTAAAGAGGTGAGCCTAGAGTATGCAATTCAAAAGTCCCGTAATATTCCGCTTATTAGAACAGCTAAAGAGGTAGGTTTTGGGATATTAGAAGAAAAACTTATTCAAAAGTTTCCAAGGCTATTAACTCCATTAAGTGAGTATCCAGCCCAGCTTCTGGGAGCGATTGAACTCAGTCTAAGTGAAGTTTCAAATGCTTACTTAAACTTTTTTAAGACGCAATGTGAACAAATTAGAAATCATCAAGTTGAATTTGAAAAAACACTTATTTATATTATGGCACAAGCGCAACAAACCACCATTCGAAACTCTGCAAATGCTATTCTTAAACATAGTCTAATTTTTGGAAAGACTGGTACAACAAATAATGGACTGGATAACTGGTATATTGCTTCTGATGGTGAGAGGTTTTACGGAATTTGGTTTGGTGTTGATTCTGCGCGTGAGGCCCGAGAGCTTAAATTATATGGCTCCAACTCGGCATTCAGAATCTTTCAATATTTTATTTCTTATCGCGCTAAGCAATTAAGAGATTTTTATTGTCTATAAAATTGGCCCAAATACTTGCCAAAATTAAGAATGATTTAGTATATTGCTGAAAAGCGAATCTGTAGGGGTGTCGTCAAGTGGTAAGACATCAGATTTTGATTCTGACATGCGCAGGTTCGATCCCTGCCACCCCTGCCATCTTTTAGGAGTCCAAGTGAGACGTATCGTCCTCGTATCTGGTTCATCTAATCCTTCCCTTTCTAATAAAATTTCTGAATTTCTCGACGTTCCCCTTGTAAACCCACAGCTTAGAAAATTTGCTAACGGTGAGATTTTTTGTGAAATTGAAAAGAATGTACGTGGTGCAGATGTATTTTTAATTCAAAGTTTAAGTGCACCCGTAAATGATAATCTAATGGAAACATTGATTATGATTGATGCTTTAAAAAGAGCATCTGCGGCCAGCATAACTGCTGTGCTTCCGCATTATGGTTATTCTAGGCAGGACCGTAAAGCGAGCCCTAGAACACCAATCTCGGCAAAACTTGTGGCAGATGTTATTACCGTAGCAGGTGCTAATAGAGTTATCACCATGGATCTCCACGCTGGTCAAATTCAAGGTTTTTTTAATATACCTTTTGATAATATATTCGCTTCACCAGTTATCTTAAATTACATTCAGAAAAATATAAAGTCAGACAATCTCGTACTTGTGTCTCCAGATGCAGGTGGAGTTGAGAGATGTCGTTGGTATGGTAAGAAGCTGCATACTGACATCGCCATGATTGATAAAAGACGTACCGGACCAAATGTCGCTAAGGCAATGAATATTGTTGGGGATGTAAAAGGCAAAGACGTTATAATTGTGGATGATATGATTGATACTGCAGGAACTTTAGTTGAAGCTGCAACGACATTAAAAAAACACGGTGCTGGCAAAATTTATTCTTTTGCAACTCACGGTGTTTTCTCTGGTCCAGCCGCGGAAAGAATTGGAACATCTGAAGACCTAGAGGCCGTGATTGTTACTGATACAATTCCTCTTAGTGAAAATTGTCAGAAAGTAGATAAAATTAAAGTGCTCTCTACTGCTGAAATATTATCAAAAGCAATTCATAGAACATTTAATCATGATTCTGTGAGTTCACTATTTATTTAAGCGGTCTATACTATGATCAAGCTAGTTGTAGGTGTTGGAAATCCAGGTCCAGAGTATGAGTTAACGAGGCATAATATTGCCTGGCTCGTTATGAGCTGTATGCCATCTATCGAAAATAATAATTGGAAAAATAAATTCAAGGGTGAATACACCGATGCAACCATAGATGGTGAAAAGGTATATTTTTTAAAACCTATGACTTATATGAATCTTAGTGGTGAAAGTACTCAGCCATTAATGCACTTTTTTAAAATTAAACCAAGTGAATTACTAGTAATTCATGATGAAGTTGATCTCCCGTTTGGACAAATTGCTTTTAAAACTGGTGGCGGTCTAGCTGGACATAATGGATTAAAATCTATTGCTAAATGCCTAGGTGATCAAAGCTTTCATCGTCTTAGAGTCGGTGTGGGTAGACCTAAACATGGTAGCACTGCAGATTGGGTTCTCGGAAAGTTTCCAGCTGAACAAGATCAAGAGTTGGGGATTGTTCTCGAAGAGACAGCTAAAGCCGTTTCATTTGCTCTTAAAAGTGGAATCCCTAAAGCCAGTAATAAATTTAATAGAAAAGATTTCTTGAAAATAGATTAATTAAACTAACCAGCCAGTA
>CAJXHA010000012.1 GCA_913053615.1 uncultured Bacteriovoracaceae bacterium
TACTGCTCAGGAAGAAATCAATTTATAAATAAATATGGAGAAAAGGTGCGTTTTGATCTTCAAACCAAAGAGTTTCCACCTCAATTAATAATTGATGTTCACTACTCTGAAGAAACTATTGCTTTATAGCGACCTCATCACCTAGGTGAATATAAGTTTCTATTCCTTCACTTGTGTTAGAGATAATGTCATGAGAGGGCTTCCAAAGTCCTCTCTCTCCTAAAACAATTACGGTAGAGCCACCAAATAAGAAATAACCTTTTTCATCCCCTCGGTTAAACTCATTTTTCTCATCAAAGCTTTGAACTATTTTTCCAACACAAACTGCTCCAACTTCAATATACGCTAGTTTCCCAAAGTTCTTTGTTTCAAGAATAGCAACTCTTCGCTCATTACGAATAAAAATATCTTGTTTTGCTTTTAAGGCCAATGGATTAACTGAGTGATAGTCACCATGTACACTATAAGCATCCAGCGTTGTTCCACCATCAGGATAGTGATAACGATGGTAATCAACAGGGCATAGTCTTGCGATTAGAAATGGTCCACCTTTAAATACTTGTGTATATCTATCATTACCTAAGAGATCAGTTGGTCTTAAATAAGTCCCCTTTACTGGTAAAGTGACCTCATCACTCATAGACTCGTGTCCATAATAACGAGCTTCAGCAAAAGCTGGCATACGATTCTCTGCTTTAAGAAATGGTCTTTTGCCATCTTTAAACTTTCTAATAAAGAATTCGTTAAAGTTCTTATAAGATAACTCTTGCTTATCAACTTTTAATGAACCCGCTTCATACTCATCTAGATCAATATTAAAATTTTTTACAAACTTAGGGACTTTTAACTGAGTCACCATTTGATTTTGCATAAATCCATAGGCCTTTGATAAGGCCTTATTCACGAAAAAAGGTGAAAGGACTTTTCCCATTGGATTCTCATAGATAAGGCGTACCATTGAGTCTCCATAAACCTTTTCAATTTCTTTTTTTGCATTGTATCGATTATAAATTTGAATATTTGTCGAGTTACCCATTGCAGCATTCGCCCTTTTATTTGGAAATTTTGTGAGTTTCTAATAATATTACATTGATATTTTCTATAAGCAAAGGTGGGTAATATGAAGCTATGGTTAAACTTACTTTTAGTCTTTTCTCTTTATTCTTGTTTCGCAAAAACTCTGGATAAGAAAAATATTCCAGAAAGAGTTCAGGCCAATATGGGCGATCTCTTAGAAGATGAAAAGAGAGTTATTAATATTTATCACAACTCAGTTAACTCTGTAGTCAACGTTTCAAACATTAGAGTTTCGGATAGTTTTTTCTATGGAAAAACTGAAGTTCCTCAAGGATCAGGGACAGGCTGGATCTGGGATGATCAAGGACATATTGTTACCAATTTTCATGTTGTTCAAGGTGGTGATAGTTTCGTCGTTACATTCCATAATGATAAGAAACAATATAAAGCAAAGGTCGTTGGAGTTGCTCCAAGAAAAGATATTGCTGTTCTAAAGTTAATAGACCTCCCAAAAGATTTAACTCCAATTAAAGTAGGTAATTCTAAATCCTTACTTGTTGGTCAAACTGTTCTTGCTTTAGGAAATCCTTTTGGTCTCGACCACTCTATTTCTAAAGGAATTATCTCTGCTTTAGGGAGAAAGATTCAAGGAGTTGGTGGAGTAAAAATAAACGATATGATTCAAACTGATGCAGCTATTAATCAGGGTAATTCAGGAGGACCTTTAATTAATTCTTCTGGTGAAGTCATTGGTATGAATACAATGATTTTTTCAACTTCTGGTTCTAACTCTGGACTTGGCTTTGCAGTTCCAGTCGATGAAATAAAAAGATATGTTCCTCAACTTATTGAACACGGAAAAGTCATTCGACCAGGACTTGGAATTGGTATATTAGAAGAACAAATTCGCGAGCGCTATGTAGGAAGTAAAGGGGCAGCAATATCTTTTGTAGATCCAGATGGAGCAGCAGCAAAAGCAGGTCTAAGAGGAATGTCTCGTGATAATTATGGCCGCATTTACTTAGGCGATGTCATTACAAAAATTGAAGGTAAAGAAGTAAATAATCTTGATGATATTTATCAAATCTTAGAGAAACAAAAGATTGGCGAAACAATTGAAATTGAATACATTCGCGATAATAAGAAACAAAAAACCAATATTACTTTACAAGCTCTTTAATGCTTGTAAGTTCTTTATTGCAGCATCGATTGTTTCATCTTTTTTAGCAAAACAAAGTCTCAAATAATTCTTCCCTTCGTCTGACTTCAAATAGAAAGCTGACGGAGGGATACTTGCTACTTGATACTTTTTGATAAGTTCCTTTGCAAATTCAACATCGTCTTTATCTGTAAAACTCTTAATAGGAACCAGTATGAAGTAAGTTCCACTCGGTGCTTCAAAATCAAAACCAATCTCTTTCAAACCTTTAACAAAGCGATTTCTTTTTTGCTCATAAAGATTAAGAAATTCTTTCTTATACTCATCGATATGATCAAGAGCTCTCGCAACCGCCACTTGAAATGGTGTTGCAATAGAGAATGTTACATACTGATGAACTTTTCTAATTTCATTTGTGATCTCGGGTGTTGTAAGCACCCAACCAATCTTCCAACCAGTCATACCAAAAGTTTTACCAGCACTAGAAATTATAATTGAGCGCTCTCTCACTTCATTGAATTCGCAAAGTGAAATATGTTTTTTTCCATCAAAAACAAGATATTCATAGACCTCATCACTCATAATATAAGCATCATGCTTAAGAGCTAAATCAATAATAAATTGCATTTCTTCTTTTGAAAAAATCTTTCCCGTAGGATTATGAGGCGTATTCAAAATCACTAGTTTTGTTTTTGAGCTAAAGGCCTCTTCACATTCGCTTTCATCAAAATTAAAACCTTTCCCCTTAAGAGTTACTGCTTTGGGAATACCACCTGCCATCTTTATAGAATTAACATAAGAATCATAGACAGGTTCGAACATAACAACTTCATCCCCCGGGTTGATGAGTGCATTTATCGTCAAGTAAATACCCTCTGTTGCTCCGTTGGTAATTGTTATTTCATTATCGATATCAAAATTTGCACTATATTCACGTTGATACTTCTGACTAACCTTTTCTCTTAAAATTCTAAGTCCAGGGTATGCTGCATACTGGTTTTCACCAGCTTTAATAGAATCTAAAGCATATTCCTTTAGAAACTCAGGTCCATCAAAATCAGGAAAACCTTGAGCTAAATTAATTGCATTGTGCTCCGTGGCCATTTTTGACATGACTCCAAAGATTGAGTTTCCAAAGCCTTGTGTTCTATCTGCTAGATTTTTCATATGCGCTCCGCGAAAGATAGCTCCTGTACGAGCTAAATAATATGTACAGACTAGACTCCTATACCTATAATAGCAATATTAAACACATAGGATATATATGAATTTAGATGCAAATTTAAAAGAGCACTTATCTTCTCTCATTCACAAGCCGATTGAAACTTGGGAGATGCTTGAGTCAAATCTACAAAAAAGAGAATTAAAAAAAGGTGATCACTTTTTTCAACACTTTGATCGTTGTGAAGAGATCGCAATTGTTAATAAAGGTCTTTTCCGTATTTACTTAATTGATCAAGATGGTGAGGAGAAAACATTCTCCTTCATTCAAGAGAAAGGTTTTATTTTAGACTTTTTCTTAACTTGGGAAAATGCACCTTCAATGGTTTCATGTCAGGCCTTAGAAGACTCAGAAATTTACACCATCAATTACGGTAAATTTAGTGAAATTATGTCAATGGATAGAACTTGGCATGAAGTTTATAGAGAGGTTCTTTTAAGAAACTATATGTCTAAGACTAAAAGAGAAATTGAATTTGTTCTGCATAATGCAAAAGAACGCCTTAAAAGGTCTATGGAATCAAAGCACCTTGATGTTTCTAGAGTTCCTAAGACTTATCTTGCAAGTTATTTAGGAATTGCACCACCATCACTCTCTCGTTTATTTAGAGAGATGAAAGAAGCTGAATAATTAATAAATATGTAAAGGAGTTACTATGAGTGATAAGGAATACAAAACATTAAAAGAATTTTATCCCTTCTATCTTACAGAGCATGTTAATAGAACAAATCGAATTCTACATGTAATAGGAACAACTCTTGTTATTCTTTTTCTTGCTTACCTTATTCTTACTCAGCAATTTAAACTCTTAATTATAGCTCCACTAATTGGATATGGATTTGCGTGGGTGGGTCACTTTATTTTTGAAAAGAATCGCCCAGCAACCTTTAAATATCCACTCTATAGCTTTCTTAGCGACTTTATCATGTGGTTCCAAGTAATCACTGGTCAAATTGGACTAGGTAAAAAAGGTTATCGAGCAGATCAAAAAAACAATGCTTAACTTTAAGCTTCTCGTTTTTTAGGATCCATTACATCTCTTACACCATCACCAACTAAGCTTAAAAGAATAAGCACGGTGACTAGTGCCAAAAATGTATAAAGAGTAATCCACCAACCGATTAAAAAATTATTTTGTGATTGGGCCAATAACTCTCCCCAACTAGGAGTCGGTGGGACTAAACCAAAACCAAGATAATCTAATGCCGCAAGAGCACTAATATTTCCCACAATAGCAAATGGAGAAAATGTAATAATTGGAGCTAATGAATTAGGTAAAATATGTTTAAAAAAGATCTTTGTTTTAGATACACCTAGAGCTTTAGCTGATTCCACATAATCTAACTTTCTATTTTTTAAGAACTCCGCACGCATATAATAAGAAATGGGAATCCAGCCAAAAATAGAGTTAATAATTATTAATAAGAATAAATTTGGTTCAAATATAGCGACTAAAATAATAAGAAGAAATAATTGAGGAACAGTTGAAAGGATTTCAGTTAGTCTTTGCCCTATTAAATCTACCCATCCTCCCATAAAACCTTGGAAGCTTCCAATTAATGTTCCAATGGTAAAAGTAATTAACCAAACAAAAACAGCGAATATAATCGAATATCTTAGTCCATAAAGGAGTCTCGTAAATACATCTCTTCCCCTATCATCTGTCCCCATAAGATTAGTGCTACTTGGTGGTGCTGGATAATCATCTACTAATTTATTTGACTCATAAGGATCCCATTTAACCAAAGGCCAAATAACAGAGTCATTCTTACTTAATTCTAAGTTCTTATAATCTACAATAATGGCATCTTTTATACCGAAGTCTTTAGCACTGTATTCAACTAAAAAGGGAAAGTAACTATCACCCTTATAATTTAAATAAAGTGGTTTTGAATTGGCCCAAAACTCAGCAGTAAAACTAAAAAAACACATTACAAGAATGGCAATTAAAGAATAAAAAGATAGCTTTTTCTTTTTAAAAGAATTCCACTTCTTTAGGGATTGTTCATTTTTTATAATTAAACTAATCATTCGAAATCTATCCTTGGATCAACAATGACATAGGTAATATCACTAATTAAATTTCCAACTAACATTAATGCTGACTGTATAAAAACAAGTCCCATAATGACATTATAGTCTCTTGAAAGAATACTATTAAAGCCGAGTAGCCCAATACCATCTAATTGAAAAACCTTTTCTAATAAGAGAGAACCAGCAAAGAATACAGATAAGAAACTACCTATTCCTGTAGCAATTGGTATTAAAGCATTTCTTAAAGCATGTTTTAAATAGACAACTTTCTCACTTAAGCCCTTAGCTCTAGCTGTACGAATATAGTCCTTACTAATTTCTTCAATAATTGAATTTTTCATAAGTATAGTTAATTGTGCAAAAGAGCCTATAGTAAAACAAAATAAAGGTAAGATAGCGTGATATATGCGATCAAAAAATCTCTCAGTCGTTGTCATTTCATCATAGAAATCTGAGTACATTCCACCAATTGGAAAAACATCTAAGAAACTTCCCCCTGCAAAGAAAACAATGAGGAAAATCCCTAACATAAAGCTTGGTATAGAGTAAGCAAAGTATAGTGCCACTGAACTTCCAATATCAAACTTTGTACCATTCTTTATGGCCTTAAAGACCCCTAGGGGAATAGAAATAAGATAACTAAGAATAAAAGAAAAAATTCCAAACTGAAGTGAGACAGGAAACTTTGAAATTATAACATCAATAACGGGCTCTTCGTAGGTAAAGGAGTCACCAAAGTCTAAGGTCGATAGATTTTTAAGCCATATCCAATACCTAATATGAACTGGTTTATCAAAACCATATTGCTTTTTTAAAGCTTCTAAGACTTCTTCACTAACTGTTGCTCCAGCACCACGAGAACTAGTTTCTCCTCCACCTTCAGCACTTCCAGAGAAACGTAATTGTTGTAATTTTTGTTCAATTGGTGAACCTGGTGCAAGGTTAACAATTCCAAAAACAACAATTGAAATCCCAATAAGAGTTGGAATGATAAATAAGATTCTTCTAAATATATACTTTATCATTAATATGCTTCCTTTCGCATTTTGGACTTAAAGTCCCAATAGGTTGTTCCTACAGAGTAATTTAAAGAGTCCTTCTCTTTCTTAATTCGATCTGTATGTCCATAAAGAACAATATCCTTGTAAGTAAACCAAATATAGGGATAGTCATTTACGATAATTCTTTCTGCTACTTTAAGTTTTTCAATTCTTTTTTCTCTATCATGTTCATAGCGAACTTCTTCGATGATTTTATCTAATTTAGGGTTAGAATAACTTATAAAGTTAGACCCTCCATTAATAGAGTCACTATGCCAAATCTGTTTTGGATCCCAATCAACAGATGCACTCCAAGCTAATCTTACGGCATCAAACTTTCTCTCATCTAAGAGCTTAACAAATGAGTTCCATTCAATTTGTTTTATATTAAGTTCAACACCAACCTTACGAGCATCCTCTTTAAAAACAGTATCGTACTTTAAAAAAGTTTCACTAGGCTCAAGCAGTGTAAGTGAGAACTTCATTTTCTTTCCATCTATAACTTTATCTAGAATATTATCTCCATCACTATCACTCCAACCTCTATTTCTTAAAATCTTTAAGGCAAGTTTTGGATCATACTCAATAGGCTTCAAACTCTGATCATGATACGGGCTAGAGTGATAAACAGGACCAACAGCTGGTTCACTAAGACCATATTCAAACTTTTCAACCATAAGCTTTCTATTGACCAAGTGATAAAGAGCTTTTCTAACCATACGATCTTTTAAGATCGGATGTTTTAGATTCCACCCAATAAAATTATATCCTTTTGGAGATTTGTTCTTTGTTTTTACCTTATGAACTTTTGTCCCCCACTCTGGGCCACTAGTTCTTTTCATGTACATTTCAGGGCTCATTCCAACAAAGTCTAAACTTCCCTTCTTTAACATTTCAATATTTACATTGGAGTTACTTACAAATCTTTGCACTATTTTTTCAAAGTTATGCTGCTTGTTTTCAGGATCTTTGAATCCCCACCACTTATCATTACGCTTTAAGACAACTCTATTACCTCGTTTATAGATATCAAGTTTATAAGGACCAGTTCCCACTAAGTTCTTATTAAAGAAGCCTTTAGATTTTCCTTTTTGTTCATAAAAATGCTTTGGAAGAATATCTAATCCGGCAGCTGTATCAAAGTTCTTATAATATGCATCTTTAGCAATAAACTTAACTGTGTACTCATCTATAATTTCAACTTTCTTAATCCCATCTAATAAGGGCCTCATGGCTGCACCATTAAAATTCTCATCAAAGAAAGCATCAAAAGAAAACTTAACATCTTCTGCGGTAAACTTCTCGCCATCATGCCAATAGACATCCTCTCTTAATTTAAAGATAAAAGTTAGTTTATCCTCAGATATCTCCCATGAGGTCGCAAGGCTTGGCTCCCAATCATAAGTCTCTAAACTATTTTTAACCAGTGTTTCGAGAACCTTTTCTCTAACCCTTACAGCTGCACCATCAAAGGGTTGATTAATAGGATGTAATGAGCTGGGTTCATTTCCAATATCCATATAGAACGCAATATTTTGCGATGGTCTTTGATTACAAGACATAGCGATAAGAACGATTAAGAGTAATAAGAATTTATTTTTTAAAGTATAATTTTGGATCAAGGGACCACCTATCTTCAACTAAGTTTTCATCTTGCACGCGGTAGATTTGAAGTTTATGTTCAAGCTCATTTAAACGAGCTTGAGAATGTTTATATTGTAAATAACTTGTGGTTTTATCTTCTTCTAATGCACTGATTTCTGCTTGCCACTCTAACTCTAATTTTTGGCGTAGAATTTCATAGCGTTTATTTACAGCATCTAGTTTTTCCACATAAGAGTCCACTTCTTTTTGATAACGACTAAGTCTAGCTCTTAAGGCCAAACGTTTTTTAAGGAGTACTTCCACTAGTTCCTCTGCAACTTTAAGTTTTCTTTCTAGGTCATTTGAATACAAGTGAAGATAAGTTCCAACAGCTAAATGCACTTTAATAATACAGTTGGTATAATCTGGTACTTTAATGAGCAGATAGTTTGCACTTCTCCCCTCTACAAAACCTAAGCATTTTTTATCAGGGTATGTCTCATTCCAGAATTCAACTTGATCTTTAGAGCTAAGATACTTTGAGTTTTCAAAGTCGATTTTAATACGTATAAGTTCAGCAACTTTATTTATGCGAGATACTCTTCCTGCAAAAAGAACAGACTTTTCATCAAATGGCTTATTTCCAGCATAAACATTGATTGTAAGTAAAAATAATAAGAGTAATCGCATAGTACTATTATGCCACAGACAACATTATTTTAAAGAGATATATAACTGACTAGTTTGGTATGTAAAAGGCAGAGTTCTTTTCATTTTCACGAACTTCAACCTTAATAATTTTTACTCTTCCATCAGACATTTTTGTGATCATTTTGCTTACTTCTTCATAAACAAACTTTGCTGTGCCTTCCATTCCAGCATTTGGTAAAACTCTTAATTGAATAACACCTTCAGCATCTAGTTTTTTAAATTGATCGAGGTAGGGATCGTCACTCGCAGCTAAGAATGTATGATCAAACATATGTTCAAGCCAAGCTTTGACTTCTTTAAGCCCACCAAAGTCCATAACCCACATTTCTTGTGTTAATTCACTACACTCAAATTCAAAATAAAACTCTCTGGAATAACCATGAACAAAACGACAATGTGAATCTGCTTTCCATTGTCTATGAGTGCAAGGGAAACCTCTAAACCTTTTAGTTGATATAAACTTATCACTCATTTTTATTCCTTTCTTAAGATAATGCTCGCTCTATACTTTTCTTCATGTAATGGTTCTTCATATTTTAGAACGCGCATATCTCCAAAGAGTTTTAATAATTCTTGTTGTTTTAAATATTGTGATTCTTCATACTTTCGATGAGACTTTACAGTTTTTTGTAATTCAGTATAGGCCTCGTAAATAATTAGTCCACCTGGTTTAAGCCATGACTTCATTTTCTCAACAATATCTCTATTAATAAAATAAAAACAAATTATTGCATCAAAACTTTCTGGGGGAATTTGATATTTACTTAGTGAAGCGACGACACCTTTAATCTTTACACCGTACTCTTTGGCCAAAAGATAAGACTTTTTGATGGCAACCGAAGAGATATCAACACCTGTTACCTTATGTCCTTTTTGAGCTAAGAAAACTGCGTTTCTTCCCTCTCCCATTCCCATATCCAGAACAGTTGAGCCTTCAGGAATATAATCAAAATTTTCGGCCAAGAACTTAGCCGGCGTCTTTCCAAAAATAAAGCTGTTTCTTGAGTAGGCTTGGTCCCACTCAGACTTTGAGTCAAAACTATTTTGTTTTTCACCTGATAATTGACTTAGTCTTTCAGTGCTAAGGTTTGACTTTGCACTTACTAGATCTGCCAATACTAAGACAATAAGGATAGTAATATTCTTTAACATGGAACATTACTTACACTAATAATTAAGGAAATTGTAGCTTGTTTAGAGAAAATTCAATATTTCACGCTAACGCGATTTGTCATCATCAAATTCAAAGGTATTTTCTTCTACTTCAAAGTCTGCCAACTCATCTGGATCTGGAAAATGTTCAGGCTGAATATAATCATTCTTGGCCTCTTCATCTAGGTGTTCCCCTTCTAGCATAAATTGATCATCATGAGACGTTTCAGGGGGAATCTCAGAGAAGTCATCAATATCTTCAAGTGGAGTGTTATCTTCTTGCTCGACCTGCTCGTTTGTCTCACCACTGAGTTCAGCATTTACATAAAGTTCTAGAGTCTCATAAAGTCTTTCTAATCTATTAACACGCCTATAAACTTCATCTTCAATCATCTTAGGCATGTCCTGGGTATACTTTAAATACCAATATAAATCATCAACAGCTAAGTAGAATTGGTCCATGGCCACAATAACATCTTGAGAACAATGAGCTAAATCAAAGTGAGTTGATCTTTCATAACGACTACTGAAAATATCTTTAAAAATTGAACGGCTTCTTTTAAGTGAAAAGATATTTATATACTCTTTCTGTCTTTCCTTAATGCGATAAAATAAATTCTTTGCATCAATTTTAAAGAGCAACATATATCTTTGAGCAATTTCAGGATGTTTACTTTTCATGGTGCAAACCTAATTTTTATCCAACCTTTGGAAGAGTTAATCTTGGACGCTTTCCGCCTGGCCAAGATTTTGTCTCCACAGACTTATCGATTACCTTTTCTAGAATTTTATCACAAAGATAAGTCCTTTTCACCGGTAGGGAATAAAAATCGTAGCGATTTCGAACACGTAGCTTAGCACTTTCATTGATAGCACCAAAACTAGAAGCATGAAAAAAGTGGATTTTATTCATACGTAAGAGCATATTAATATACTTGCTTACTTTTCTTACATAATAGCTGAGTTCACTATAAGAACGAACAACACATACTACATTCACTTCCGTGTCTTTTTTCGTCAATTCTAAAAAGTCCGGAAGACTTACTGGAATAAGGTTATACCCATACTGCTTGAATTCTTGATCCATTTCAAAGAAGAATTCAGGAAGTTTAGGTCCCATTTTTAAAAAGAATATCCATTCGTCTTTATAGCTACTCATCACCTTACTTATCGGTGAGATAAGTAAGAAGTAAAAACTAAGAGACTCAACTATTTAAAAGGGAATATTTTTCCTAAGCGGCCTTCTTACGTGTATGTTCATATATCTGAAATTCCACAAGATGATTATAAAGACTCTCCTTCTGAGCACGTGAAAGTTTCTGAAAGCTTGCTCCATATGAATAACTTCCACTAGGGAGTTGATAGCTCCTTTTGAGCTTGATATCTATATTCATATCTAGGAAGTGCAACATACAATTTTCATTTACGACTTCTTTTGAGCACTCAAAGCGAACCCCTGACATTGAAATATCCTTAATGAGAACACTTACCTTATTTTCTGCAAAAATAAGATCCGCTGCAAGATTTGTATGAACCCTTTTAAATTTTCTAAACATCTCTTGAGTCTTGGCAACAAAAGGTTTTCTATTTTCAGGAATCATAAAGTAAATCAAAATAGCAAAATTAAACGCCACCAATAAAGTAGAGCTTATATGTGGAGTCTCTTGAACATAAGGCCAAGTAAACTTCTCATAGGTGAAGTAAGCAAAAATCGAATATATATGTAGCCCAGCAAAAGTAAATAAACTCCATGCACTTGGACGAATAAGTGCTAAACCTGCAAGGGGAAATAATGCCCAAAACTCAATAACCTTAAATGGATCTTCCATTGATAAAACAATGTCGAGTACACTATCAAGAGGAAAACCTGTTTTGGTAGCAAGAAATAATATTTTTATTAAGGGTTCACAAAATAAGAAAACACCAAGTGCATAAAATGGCATAGTTCTCTTTTGCTTGGAAAGACTAATGTACTTTTTTTCGAGATTATTCTTTTTCTTTATCTCTCTAAAACTAGCTCTAAAACATTCCTCAATCAAAAGATTATCCAGAGTTTCAACTACGAGAATATCTTGAAAATAGTGAAGAGAATCTTTATCAGAAATAATTAAGGTAGGTATATTTACTTTTACAAGTAATGTTCTAATTCGATCGATAATTAAATGATCTACATGTTTAAAGTCCATATTAAAGACAATGACTGATGGTAACTTACTTTCTATTCTGGCGAGCCCCTCAAAAAGATCGGGAATATGCTCAAAGTGATCCTCATGCTTAAGAGCATGACCAATTAATAAAGCAGACATTTGCTACTCCTTAAAATGAATGTGTGGGAATAAAAATAGGTATTAGCATTATAGCAGATTTAAAAAGCCTGTGGGCTTAATTTTCAAAGACCCTAGTCATTACGAGAAGTTACAGAGGTTATATTAGCTAAAACTTAAATGATAAATATAGCGTTTTCTACTAGGTCGGGAGTCTTTTAAATTTTCAATTTTATTAATCACCCGACATAGATTTAAATTTTGAACTGCTTGGCTGAAAGAGTTTGTATAACCCTCAATCAAAATCACGTTATTTACTTTCAAAGATGCAAGCATATTAAAAAGCTTAATGGTTTGGTCTTTAGGATAACTATTAAAGGGGTCATATGAGATGACTAAATCGTTAGAATTAAGGTCGGTGAATTCAAAAAAACTCTCATTATAAAAACTAATTAAATTAGATTCACCATAAGTTTTAATACTAGTGGAATAATTAAATTTATCTGTATCTAATTCTATTCCAACAAGACTTTTACTGTTTAATAAATAACTAAAAATCCAAAGTAAAAAGCCTTCTCCACTTCCTAAGTCGACAATTCTTCTTACCTCAATACTTTTTAACAGCTTTTCTTTAATATTTAGAATTTCTCTAAAGCTAATACTAAATGTTAGCCGCTCGCTATGCTCTTGATTTACAATAGGTTCAGAGTTAAATAATCTATAAACCAAAGCATTTTTTAATGATAGATCCAATGGGCTTAAAGTTAAACCCCTTATTATTTCAGCTATTTCTTCTTTATCTTTTGAGGCAAGTTTTAACTCACGAGAAGAGCTTATTAGTAATCTAAGCTTACTTTCTTTAGCATCATTACTTAGGTCTTTATTAGAGAGTAGTTTAAGGACTTTATTCATATCAAAAAAAAAGGGACTCCGCAGAGTCCCTATTTTTTATAAGATTTTTTCTTACATCATTCCTGGCATTCCACCCATTCCTGGCATTCCGCCACCCATTGGCATTCCACCACCATCATCTTTCTTTGGAAGGTCTGCGATCATGGTTTCAGTAGTAAGCATTAATCCAGAAACAGAAGCCGCGTTCATAAGAGCTGAACGAGTAACTTTAGTTGGATCAATAATACCTGCTTTAACTAGGTCTTCGAACTTGTCTTCACGAGCATTATATCCAAAAGAGAAGTCTTTGTTTTCTTTAACTGAATTAATAACTACAGAAGCTTCTTTTCCAGCGTTAGCAGCAATTTGTCTTAAAGGCTCTTCAATAGCTCTTCTTACAATTCTAACACCAAAGTCAAACTCTTCATTTCCAGTTTCAAAACCATCAAGAGCTTTAGTTGCATGCGCAAGAGCAGCACCACCACCAACGATAATACCTTCTTCAACAGCAGCACGAGTTGCATTTAATGCATCTTCTACTCTGTCTTTTTTCTCTTTCATTTCAGCTTCAGTAGGAGCACCAACGTAAAGAACAGCAACACCACCAGCAAGCTTAGCAAGTCTTTCTTGTAATTTTTCTTTATCGTAGTCTGAAGTAGTCTCAGCGATTTGTGCTTTAATAGCACCAACTCTAGCATCAACTGCAGTTTGGTCACCAGCACCATCTACGATAGTTGTATTTTCTTTATCAATAGTGATTTTCTTAGCTGTACCTAAAACAGATAAATCAGCAGTTTCTAAGCTCATTCCAAGTTCTTCAGAAATTACTTGTCCACCAGTAAGTGCAGCAATGTCTTTTAACATTTCTTTTCTTCTATCACCAAAACCAGGAGCTTTAACAGCTGCTACATTAAGAGTTCCTCTTAATTTATTAACAACTAGAGTTGTTAGAGCTTCACCTTCAATATCTTCAGCAATGATAAGAAGTGGTCTAGAAGCTTGAACTGTTTTTTCTAGAAGTGGTAAAAGTTCTTTCATAGAAGAAACTTTTTTATCAGTAATTAGGATTTGCGGGTTTTCAAAATTAGTAACCATTTTTTCAGTATCAGTTACAAAATATGGAGAAAGGTATCCTCGATCAAATTGCATCCCTTCAACAACTTCACTATAAGTTTCAGCAGTCTTAGATTCTTCGATAGTGATTACACCATCCTTACCAACTTTTTCCATTGCATCAGCGATCATTTTTCCAATCTCATTATCATTATTAGCTGAGATAGATCCAACTTGTGCAATTTCTTCAGTTGTTGCGATTTCTTTTGAACTTTCTTTTAAGTAAGCAGTAACTTTTTCAGTCGCAAGATCAATACCTTTTTTAAGGTCCATTGGGTTGTGACCAGCAGCTACTAATTTAGCTCCTTCTCTGTAGATCGCCTGAGCAAGTACTGTAGCAGTTGTAGTACCATCCCCTGCATCTTCATTTGTTTTTTGAGCAACTTCTTTAACTAATTGAGCACCCATATTTTCAAATGCATTTTCTAATTCAATTTCTTTAGCAACAGAAACACCATCTTTTGTGATATGTGGAGCACCAAAAGACTTTTGAATAACTACGTTTCTTCCCTTTGGTCCAAGTGTTACTTTAACAGCATCAGCAAGAGAGTTAACACCATTGAGGATTAAGTTTCTTGCATTTTCACTATACTTTAATTCTTTAGCTGACATAAATATCTCCTATATTATTTATAATTTTTCTTATTGAAGAATTCCTAAGATTTCATTTTCTTTCATGATTAAGTATTCTTGACCATCAACTTTAACTTCTGATCCAGAATATTTTTGGAAAAGTACTTTATCTCCGGCCTTAACTTCTAGTTCTCTTCTTGAACCATCTGAGTTTGTATAACCAGATCCAACTGAGATAATTTCACCTTGAGCTGGTTTTTCTTTTGAGTTATCAGGAATAATAATTCCGCCAGCTGTTTTTGTTTCTTCTTCAAGTCTTCTAACTAAAACTCTGTCATGTAAAGGTTTCACAGTCATTTCTATACTCCTTGTATATTTATCTTAATGCTATACGCAATTTATTTTGTCTGTTATATGTTTCAGGAACAATCTAATACCGCATATGCTAGTGTCAAGGGTAGGAAAATTAAAAAAAATACTTTTTTTTGGCTTTTCCTCTTAAGATAGCTAAATAATGCGTAACACACAGACTTAAAGTACTAAAAATACAGGTAAAATGGAATGAAGACCAAAAAGAAGTTCAAAGTCATCATTCAGAGAAAACTTTTAAAGTTTAATCTCGATAAAGATAATATTTTCTTTATACTAACGCTTGTCGTTGGGGTGGGAGCTGCGTTCATCGCTGTTAGCTATGCCCAAATTATAGATTTTATAACTCACTACCTCTATCCCGAGCACCAGATATCCACCCAATCAATAGTCATTGGTGCCTGCATGGTATTTGTGTCTGGGTATATAACAACCAGAATTGAGAGCAAAACATCAGGCTCTGGAATTCCACAAACTAAAATTGCTTATGTGGCACACCATGGGGTGATTACTTTTAAAACTTGGTTCTTAAAATTTATAAGCTCTGTCCTTTCACTAGGAAGCGGAATGAGTCTTGGAAGAGAAGGCCCTACAGTCACAACTGCTGCGGGACTTGGTTCAAGCTTAGGCGGCATTTTTAGTTTATCTAAATCTCAGATCAAGGGTCTCTTAGCTGTTGGTGCTAGTGGTGGTATCGCTGCTGCATTTAATACTCCTATCGCTGCAGTTTTATTTACCCTTGAAGAGATCGTAGGAAATATGAATACAAAGTCCCTAGGGCCAATTGTCATTTCCTCCGTTATTGCAGCAGTAAGTGCCAGAGTAATGTTAGGTGGAGAATCAATATTCTCTGGTTTTCACTTTCGTTTTGAAGACCCAACAGAGCTTCCATTCTATTTAATAGTTGGAATACTCGCAGCTTTTCTTGGTCCACTTTGGGTTAAGTTTATTATTCGCCTACGTAGCTTCTCTCTAAAAATCTTAAAGGGTCACAAGCTAACTTATATGATGCTAACTTTTTTCGTTATTGTATTTGTGGGAAGTATGTTTCCTGAAGTCTTTGGGGGTGGTCACCATGTTATTCAAGATGCACTTCAATCTAAGATATTTAGTTTGAAAACTCTTGCCCTACTCTTTGTCTTAAAGTTCTTTTTCACTTCTCTTTGTTATAGCACTGGTATTAGTGGTGGTCTTTTTATGCCAACTCTTTTCTTAGGTGCCATTATTGGAAGTGCGGTAGGTGTTTTTGCTGTTGAACTTCACCCAGGTATAAATACCATTGGTGCATTTGCAATGGTAGGGATGGGGGCCTTCTTTATAAGTGTTATTAGGGCTCCCTTTACAAGCATCATTATGATTTTTGAAATGACTCAGGAATATAAAATTATTCTTCCTTTGATGATTGCTAATATCACTGCCTTTTTAATTTCTAAGAAGTTAATGAATGGGTCCATTTACGAACAGATTGCAATTCAAGATGGTGTTCACCTGCCTTCAAAAGAAGACTTTGAAATTCTTGATCAATTAACTGTTGAAGATGCCATGATTAGAGATGTTAAAACCCTCAATTATAACCAATCCATAAGAGAGGCCATGCGTGCAGTTAATCGTTCAGAGATATCTGGTTATCCAGTGATGAAGTTTGGATATATTAGTGGAGTTGTTTCAACAAATGATCTTTGCCAGGCTTATGCAAAGTTTCAAGGAGAATGTTTACTGGATCAAATTGCCACTAAGGAATTAATTACCATCCATCCTGATCAATCTTTAATGTATGCTTTTCACTTATTAAAAAAACATAAAGTCTCTCGACTTTTGGTCACTTCAAGAGAAAATGATCGCCGACTAGTTGGAATTATTACAGCAGAAGACATAGTAAATCGCTTTGGATTTCACATTCAAGAAGAAAGTAAAGCTGAGCTCATTGATCAATTTATGGAAGATAAGTCCCCCTCTGCTCCAATTTAAAAAAACAAATTAAGTAGCACAAAGTATTCACCGATAAATATCCTATCAAGGAAGGTAAGGGAATGCTTAAATTTGATTCAGTTAGTATTGATCTAAAGATTAGAAGTCTAATTCATACAATTCGTTGTCAAAAAGTAAAAATGCTTTGCCTTACAATCTACTGCATACTTTCATCTAGTTGTGGAAAAGAAGTAAATAGTAAAGAAAGTAAAGATGAAGGTGTTAGAAGACCGGCCATAAGTGCGAGCGTCATTAAAGTAGAAAATACTACAGAAGAAAAAGCTTCTTATACATTTAATAGAATTGGTGAGACTTATCTTCCCGCAAAAATTAAATACCTTTATGGAGATGGAGCTAAGAGCATCAAGATTTACTTCGCTAAGGGTGATCCAGTTGAAGAAATGTATTGTGCATATTCAAACACAGATGGTGATGCAGATCTAGAGTTCGTTGATTGCTACTATGACCATGACAATGATGGAAATTATGATGAATTTAATTACGATATTGAAAGCGAGCCATCTGTCGTATTAATGCAAGAGCATATTATAGAGGTGGTTTCAGAAAATGACGAAGTTGTAGTAGAGGCCGAACTCGAAGTAGAATGGCACTAATCCTGTAAGCTAGGCAAAGTTTGCCCACCCACTAATTCACTTAAAATACATTCACCGTAAATTTTTCCTCTTTCTGAAATAATTGAAGAGCATTTTAGTTTTTTTTAAAATTAAAGGGACTTAATTATAAAGGGGAATTTAATGTTTAAACACACACTCGCACTGTTATTATTACTCTTTTCATTTAATACTTTCGCTATTCAAAAGTCACAATCATGTTCACTTGATGTTAATGAAGTGATCACTATTGGCTGTACTTGGAAGTGTTCAAAATGGAATCGATGGGGTTTACGAAAAGCTGCTCGTAGAGCCGGTTACAAAGTTAATATCGTTAATCTTTATTCAGAAAATGCAACACCTAACTTATCATCAGTTGATGGAATTTTAATTCCAGGTGGTGCAGATATTAATCCCAAGTATTACACGCCTAAAGTAGAACCATGGCTACAAGAACATATCAAGTCACTTGATTATCTTGTTAACTACTCAAGTGAAGGTGATATGCGTGACCCATTTGAATATAATCTTTTACAGGAATATTTTAATAAAGGTGAACATGCACTTACTCCTATCCTAGGAATTTGTCGTGGGATGCAAATGCTAACAGTAAGTCAGGGTATTCCACTTTATGTCGATATCAAAAAGGAATTAGGCTTTAGTAACCGTCGTTGGAAACTTGATAAGATTTATGTCACAAACCCCGAGTCAATTGTTCAAAGTGAAGTAAGAGATAATATTTTTAGAGGTGTAAAGTATCACCACCAAGGATTAAGATTAGATTATTTTAATAAACACCAAGAGAGATGGCCAAACCTAGAAGTTACAAGTGTTTCTAATAGAGGAAAAATTGCAGAATCACTAGAGTTCTATGATCGTCCAGTTCTTGGAGTTCAATACCACCCTGAGTGGACATTTGGAAAAGTTCGTCGTGGACTTTTTGGATGGCTCTTAAATAGAGCATGCCTAAAAAAACAAAATGATAAGAAACAAAAATTAATCACAGGAGTTAATTAATATGAAAAAGTTCTTAATACTTATTCTGACTTACTCTTTTTTGGCGCAAGCTGGAGTAGATGATCTAAGAAATGCTCCCAACTCATTTGTAGTTGATGGACTAAAAGCAGTCTTTGTAGACTTCAAGAAAGTTACTTATAATATTGTTTACGACTTTAAAAGTGAATCTGCTGAAGTCGAAACAACTATTCTCTTTGTTGCGAAAGAAAGTGGTATGCCAATTTTTGATAGCGTTGAGAAACCAAAAGCTGTTTGGATTGAAGGGCAAGAAGTTGACTCCAAAATAGTGATTACACCAGGAGAAACGACAGCTGTTCGCTATGCTCAGATTAATATTCAAGCAAATAGACCTTATACAATGAAAATCAGAACACCACTTAAAAAAGGTACTAAGTATGGGTACAAAGGAGTTTCATCTGGCTTCTTTATAAAAGACTTAAAAAATAGAGAAATGTTAGAGCAGTATGTTCCAACTAATCTCGAGTACGATCAATACCCTATGACTTGGCATGTAGAAATTCTTAATGCTAATCATAGATGGCATGATATCTTTGCAAATGGTGTAGTAGAAAACTATGCTCAAAATAAATTTACAGTTAAGATGCCAGACCACTATACAGCATCATCAGTTTTCTTTCACTTAGTACCGAGAAGAAAATTTTGGAGATACTACTTAAGATACAGATCAATCAACGGAAGACTATTTCCAGTGACAATCTACTCAAGTTTTAGATGGCTAAATGGAATGTTAAAAAGAAAGGCCTTCAAAGTCCTTGCTGAACTTGAAAGAGATTACGGCCCATACCCTCACCCATCACTTGTTATCTATGGACCAAGTAAGTTTAGAGGTGGTATGGAATATGTTGGTGCGACAGCAACAAGTGTTGTTTCACTTGGTCACGAATTACATCACATGTGGTTTGCAAAAGGTGTTATGCCAGCTGATGGTAATGCAGGATGGATGGATGAAGGTCTAGCAAGTTGGAGAGACAAAGGTTATCAAACTCTAGAGAAACCATTTTACTTCAGTGCCAATCTTGGACATCATAATCCTTACACGAGAAAAACTGACAAGCGCTCATATGAATATGGAAGATCTTTCTTTGGATATATTGATTATCAACTTAAAGCAGCTGGCTTAGCTGGTTTAAAAGACTTCTTAAAACTTTGGGCCACTAAGAAAATGTTTAAGTCTGTTACCACAGAAGACTTTATTTCGGAGCTAGAGGCCTATTCAGGAATGGACTTTAGATCAGACTTTTCTCAGTATGTTTATGGAGGATATGCAAAAGGTAATTCAAGATCACCTGCTGTTGAGCCTATTAATGAACATCACCCAGACTATACTCAAGAAGAGTTAGATGAAATGATTTAAACTATTAAATTTTTTAGAATAATACTGGTCCCCCGAATTTGTGACTCACTGAATTCGGGGACTTTTTCTTTGAATTTGCTTCCTTGTTCGCTTTAAGTTAAATTTCTTAACAAGGATTTTTTATGACCATTACTCAGTTAGAATATGTTTTAGCCGTTGCAGAATTTAAGCACTTTGGAAAAGCAGCACAAAGCTGTCATGTCACACAGCCTACCCTTTCGATGCAATTACAAAAGCTAGAAGATGAATTACAAATAACTATTTTTGATCGTTCAAAATCACCTATTGCCATTACAGACGAAGGTAAAGTTGTCGTTGAACAAGCACATAAGATTATAAGTGAACATAAGAAATTATACTCCATCCTCAATGAGTCAAAAGATGAAGTTGTGGGAGAATTTAGACTTTCAATTATACCAACCCTCTCTCAATTTATTATCCCCCTTTTTATCAAAGAATTTGCTCAGAAATATCCGAAGGTTAAATTAATTATTCAAGAAAGTATCACTGAAGATATTGTACGTGATCTTGAAGATGGTGTTATTGATGCAGGCATTCTTGTGACGCCTCTAAATAATAAAAATATTATTGAAAAACAATTGTATTACGAACCATTTTATCTATTCACTTCTCGAGAACACGAGCTATATCAAAAAGACACTGTTAAAGAGGAAGATTTAAACATTGAAGATATTTGGTTATTAAATAAAGGGAATTGTTTTAGAGATCAAGTTTTAAATATTTGTGCGCGTGTTCGTGAGACTGATCTGCAAGGTAATATTGAATTTGAGAGTGGTAACTTTGAAACATTAAAGAACTTAGTTCTCTCAGGATATGGTTATACTATTCTTCCTCATATGGCCGTTACAAAAATACCAAAAGAACAGCAGGACATGATTAAAAGATTTGCTGCGCCTACTCCTACTAGAGAAGTTTCACTTGTAAGCTCTAAAGATAATGTGAAGCATAAGATTCTTAACGCGCTAGAAGAAGAAATCCTTGCGATTGTGCCTGATGACATTAGACAAATCCACGATAAGGATAAGGCAATTATTGATATAACTTGATTTTGCCTTAATACCGCTATACAACTTATATGCTTACATAAATAAAAATTTAATCATTATACAAGGAGATTATTATGAGTACATTAGTAACAAGACCGGCTCCAAATTTTAAGGCTACTGCTGTAATGGCAAATGGAGATTTCCAAGAAGTTCAACTTTCAGACTACAAAGGTAAAATGGTAGTTCTTTATTTCTACCCACTAGACTTCACTTTTGTTTGTCCTACAGAAATTATCGCATTTCACAAAAAATACAATGAGTTCAAAGAAAGAGGTGTTGAGCTTTTAGGTGTATCAATTGACTCTCAATTCTCTCACTTTGCATGGAGAAATACTCCAGTTGAGCAAGGTGGAATCGGAGAAATCGATTACCCACTAATCGCTGACGTTTCTAAAAATATTGCACGTGACTATGGTGTTCTTTTCAATGAAGAAGTTGCTCTAAGAGCTCTTTTCTTAATTGATAAAGAAGGTGTTGTAAGACACTCTACAATCAATGACCTTCCACTAGGAAGAAACGTTGATGAAGCATTAAGAGTTGTTGACGCACTTCAATTCCACGAAGAGCACGGTGAAGTTTGTCCGGCTAACTGGAAAAAAGGTGAAGAAGCGATGAGTGCAACTAAAGAGGGTGTTTCTAGCTACCTTGCTAAGCACGGAAAGTAATCGTTAAATATTCTTTTGACATATCTTAATTAGGGAGCTTTAGAGCTCCCTTTTTTTTTACTTTTTAATCCTTATCCGATATGGTTTCGAAATTATTTTTTCATTCTTTTAAAGGAGATTTGTAGGTGAAATTAGTCCTCGTTCTATCAATTCTAAGTTTAACATTATTCGCACAAGACAAAGAAGCGAAGGCATTAAGTCACGAAAGTGCACTCTCAGCAGTTCAGACTGGAGGAAACGCAGTCTCTGAATCTTATGACTTCTCAACAGATACTAGCTATAAGCCAGGTACTCGTGAGTACCGCCTATTTGGTAATTATACTTTGGCCTATGCAGATGATCCTGAAGTAGAAGGAATTGATAAGGAAGAAACTGCAAGAAATTGGAAAGTTGGTGCTGAGGCAACTCAAGACTTAACAGAGAAAGTTGGTGCTACAGTTGGGCAGTCTTATGAAGGAAATGAATTTGCAGGTTATAAGCAAAGAGAAAACTCTGATCTAGGTTTAAAATATCGCTTTATTCGTACCGATAAAATTAAGTCATCGTTTGAACTTGGTTATAGGTATACAACTGAGATGAGAACAACTCGTGATGATGATGGAAAAGATGTTTTTTACTTCAATAAGGCAAACCTTTACTTTACAATTTCTCAAAAGTTAAATGAACAAGTTTCATATAAGTTTTGGATTCAATACCTTCCTAACTTCACAGAAGCAGAAGATTATCAAATCAACTTTGAGCCATCACTAACAGTTAAGATGTCTGACATCCTTTCACTTCGCGTAGCTTATAAAGGTCAGTATGATAACCAACTTAACCCGGGTGTTGAAGAAAGACTTGATCACACAACAACAACAGCTTTAGTTGCTAAATTCTAAGAAAAGGATTCATTATGAGCCAAGAACAATTAGACACTTATTATCAAATGCTTAAAGGCTATATTCTTCAATATGGATTTAAGGCAATCCTTGCGATTGTTCTTTTACTCATTGGACTTAAGGTAGCGGGATATTTTGCAAATAGATTTGAAAAAGTTCTTAAGAAAAAAGATATTGACCCATCACTTTCACACTTTCTTGGTTCAGTAGTTTCGTGGGTTTTAAAAATTGCAGTTGTCATAAGTGCCATTAGAACTGTTGGATTTGAAACGACTTCATTTGTTGCCATTTTAGGTTCTGCTGGTTTAGCCGTTGGTCTAGCTCTGCAAGGATCACTTTCAAACTTTGCAGGTGGTGTTCTTATACTCTTATTAAAACCATTTAAAGTTGGTGACTTTATTAAGGCCCAAGGACAAGCAGGTACAGTGGAAAAAATCACAACTTTTTACACTCAATTAAAAACTGGTGATAATCAAGTAATTTTTATTCCAAACGGTGGACTTGCAAATTCAACTGTAATCAATGTTAATGCTAAAGATACGAGACGTGTGGATATGGTTTTTGGAATTGGCTATGGTGATGATATTGCGAAGGCAAAATCAATCATAAATTATCACTTTGAAAATGATGAAAGAGTGCTTAAAGACCCAGCTCATACAGTTACAGTTGGAGAACTAGCAGATAGCTCTGTAAACCTAAATGCCAGAGCATGGACAAAGACTGGTGATTACTGGGCTTTCTATTGGGAAAAGCTAGAAGTCATCAAAAATGCATTTGATGCTGAAGGGATTTCAATTCCATTTCCTCAAAGAGACGTGCATCTTATTAAAGAGCAATAATCAATATAGGGGGGGAAAATCACTCCCCCCATTTTTTCTATTTAAATACTTAAAAATACTACACCCTGTTAGATTCCTAACACCCCCTTGAATATATTTCCAAGCCCCTGATTTGCACCCATTTATTTGAGATTATAGAAGGTAAAAAATAAGACTTTAGGAGCCCTATAATGAAATCTTTAGTGATTGTACTTTTCACTTTCTTAGTTGCCTATGCCAATACATCTGATTTCCCAAGCAGAAAAGAGGCCATAATCTTCGCTGATATTATTGACCAACACTTGGTAACTAAAAGTAATAAACTTAAAGATAAAGACATAAGTGTTCTTGAGTTCTTATTGTATAAGCACAGACTAATTAAGAAGAGCCTAGAAACGGAAGAAATATTTACCAAGAAGTTTTCCAGAACTAGATTACTTGCGGTTCGTAAGTCAGATAAAACCATTCAATACTCATTTGGTAGTAATAGTAGAAGACTATTAGTCCTTGCTCGTTTTGAGGATGATAAGGTTGTTTGGTCAGTAGAGAAAAAGAATAAAGACTATAAAGATAACGGCAGCCTCGTGACAAAAGATTTAAATGATGAATACATTGGCCTAGTTGAAAGAATGATTTATGACCAAGTTCAAATGGAGAAAGGTTATAATAGTCTTCAAATGGATCAGAACGTTGCACTCAATGGACAAGGTGATATTAAACTAGAAGAAAAAGGTAAAGGAACACTACTTAGAATTAAAGAGAAGTTTGTAAGAGATAATAAGTTTGATAATACTGAGTGGAAATATGTTCCAGTAAAATTAGTTTCATACCCAGTTCAAAAAATCATGTATGAAATCCCTGCACTTATTTCCAATACTGTTATTGAGTCTGTAACTCGCTCACCTATTCACAATTTACAAGGAACAGGCAGTGAACTAAAAGGAGCAGGAAAGTCTCTTATCAATGGTTTTGTTGATCTTGTTAGAGGTATCGCTAATCCAAAGAAAGGAACTTCTATAGACGGAATTTTAACCATAGCGGATGGTGGTTTTAAAATAGTTAAAGGTGCTGCTGGTGTGGTTAAAACAGCTGTGTCTATCGTTGGATACCCAATTTACAGATTATTTGGCGGAAAGAAATCAAGAAGAGTTCCTCTTAGAGGAAAACGAGCGGCCATTGTTTTAATTGACACTGGTACTTATGTAAACTTCACAGATGTCACTATCGATACATATGGTGAAATGATTGTTAGAAATCAATTAAAGAGTGTAAGTGATTATTACTGTATCTCTTCAAATGCTGAAGATAATAGTCTTCGTGACTGTATTGATGAAATGCCAGATAAAATTGAATATGTTGATTTCTTTGCATTAACTCATAGTGGTGGTGACTACGATTTAGAAAGTCTTGCTCGCTATGCCGTTGAAGTTAAGGGAGTTAAGCCAGAGTTAATGGTATCAATTGGATGTTATGATGATCCAAGTACATATGTTGAAAAAGAGAATACTGTTGGACAAGAAAAATTATCTTGGGCAGTACATTTTTATTTAAGTAATTTAATTTCCAAAAGACTTAGAGGAATCCCAATGGATCGCGCAGCCAATGAGGCCTTCTATGGTTCGATGCCTATTAATGCTGTTAACCCTGTTTCAATTGGTGGTGTAAGTATTGTTGGTCTTATGAGTGGAGATCTTAAAGATGGATACTTTGGAAGTAAGCCCGATCTTTTCACTGATGATTCAGTAGCAAAAGAAATGATTAAACTTGCTTGGACTGAAGTTAGAAAAACAATTTCTGAAATTGAGATTATTGAAT
>CAJXHA010000013.1 GCA_913053615.1 uncultured Bacteriovoracaceae bacterium
AATTTTTACGCCACTCTACATTTTCATTACAACAAACTGAAATTCGTCCTTTCTTATAATTTAAAATAAATGTTTTCATAAAAGCAGAAACTCTAATCCCTGGACCACTTATGCCGTCTTTAAATGTATTCATAAGTCTTTTCACTTTATGATAACGAGTATTTCCACCAGTTAAATATCCAATTCTTGAAAAATCAAACCCAAAGGCGTGAATAGACTCCACACTAGATGAGAATGGTCTCCCACCACACATGTCTGGTCCTTCTTCGCTATTGCCAGCAATTGTGGTATTAAAATTTACAGCAGGTAAACCTGCACTACTCATTGCTTGCGGTGGAGGATCAGGTCTTTTCACCATTAAAGAATTACTTAAATTTAAAACAATTTGATCAGAAAAGTTCAAACGCAAACTATTGCTTTCAATATCAATTGCATCTTGGCGTTTTAAATCTTTTATAATGCTTGAAAGACTATTATCAAAACCTTCACGAAATGCTTTTTGCAGACATCTAGAGTCTTCCATAACAACACGACATAATTCAAAGTCCTCTAAGAAGGCTTCTTTATGATTATGAATTGCAGTTTTTACATCGTGTTCAAGATCAGAAATCTTTTCAGATAGTTCCGCCGGAGAATGGGCAATGGTATCGTTAAATACCCCTGAAGTATGCGCCATCCTTACAGATAATTGCATTAGATTTGTTTTAGCAGAGCCGATTCTATTTTCCATCGCTCTTTCATGCAACTCTCCCATAAACCAAGTGATTGCTGCATCATTTTTATCAATACATAAGGCAACATCATTACATTCATCATACATTGAGAGTGCTAACATAAAGACTGATCCCTCTTTATTACTTAGCCTTTGTGCCCTAGGATAATAATTTTTATCATCAAGACCATTTATAATTTCTGTAATTTCAGATAGATCTTTACTCTCACCATTTTTTTCATATAACTCTAATACTCTTTGACGAAATTCAACATTGTCAGCAAGGTTTAACTCTCTTACTTTATCTTTAATATAATTTTCAAGAGTTTGCCTTTCTCCACCTTCGCTTAATTGTCGATATGATAGTTTTAATGAAGCAAGACTAAAAGCTTTTGCAATTAAGTTATTAGAATCATCTTTTATCAAGTCTTGCATTGATTTATTAAATTCATCAATACAATAACGTTCCTTTTCTTCAAATGTTGTCAGTTCATTTGATAAGTATTCAGCAAGATCTTCAGAGGCCTGAAGAGAAAAGCTAAAGAGAATAATTAAGAATAGGAAAACCTTTTGCATCAATATACTATCGGTATATTTGAGTTAAAATTTTAACGATCGACAGGGCAAGTTACTGATTTTACGTAAAACTAAAGTTTAGACAGAACTTAAGTATATAAAAATCAAATACTTAAAGCGTTCGGTTTTTAAGAAAATAGCTTATTCAATAGTCCAAAAACATCTGCCTGATCTTCAAGATAATAGTCAGCATATGAGTCTGTGTTTGAACCAACCTTGATTGTGTGAGCTCGTTTATTAAGCACCTTAAACATATCCTCATCTGTTTTATCATCACCAATTGCAAAAGTTTCCACGTGATCTTTTGCATACCTCTCTAAAAACCATTCACAGAAATATCCTTTATTTGCTTCCAAAGATTTAACTTCTACAATTTTCTTTCCACTAGAAACAGTTACTGGATAATTTTTCATTCCATCGATAAGGTCACTATATAGATGTCTTGCCTGTAATTTAGCAAAGCTTTCTGGCGAACGACGATAATGCCAACATAGGGCATATTGTTTTTTCTCAACAAATGATTGAGGAACCCTCTTTTGGTAAAGCCCCATAATCTCAAGTGCATCCTTTACCCATGGTTTTCTCTTGGATGCCGTTAAATTTCTCCACTTCTTTTTTTGATAATCAAAAAAACTGGCACCGTGTTCACAAGCTAGGTAGCATGGTATCCCCTGCATTGCCTGACTAATAAATTTTCTATCTCTACCTGTGACAAGAACTATTTCACACTTAGGATTTTGAGTCATTTTTTGTAAAAGTTTTTTTGTTTTTGCATCTAACTTAACAGCACTTGGATTATTTTGAATTGGAGCAAGAGTACCATCGAAGTCTAAGAATAATAATGTCTTATTTTTTACTTTCTTTTTAAGCTTGGCTTGTTCTGTTTCAATAGAGAGATTTATCTTTTTATTAATATCTGATTTTTCTCTACTAGTTAATTGATTAATAAAAGATTCGGCCCAAATACTCGCAGTATAGTGTTTTAAGTAATCCTTCATTACATTATGTCGTTCTAATCTTTCATGGACATTCATTTCTAGTCCAACTTTTATCTTGTGTGAAGTTCCCACAATATCCATGGGATTGATAAAGAGTGCATGGCTAAGTGTTTGAGCTGCACCTGCAAATTCAGATAATAATACCACACCAGGATTCTTCTCATCTTGAGTAACAATATATTCTAAGCATACAAGATTCATCCCATCTCTCTTACTAGCAACAAATAAAAGATCACTTGATTTATAAAGGGCCATAAGCTCGGCAACTGAAACGGAGTTAAAAATATACTTTACTGGAGTATAATTAATCTTGGAGTACTTACCATTAATTTCGGACACCAGTCTTTCCACCTCATGTCTTAGCTTAATATACTCAGGCACTTCAGTTCTAGAAGGAACCGCAATTTGTATTAATTGAACTTTACCTTGGTATTTAGGATTATCTTCTAGAAATTTTTTAAAGGCCTGTAACTTTAGTGGAATTCCTTTCGTATAATCTAGTCGATCAACTCCAAGGATTGTTTTCATCTCTTTAGGAAAATTAAAATCTTTTATTTTATTTAACGTACTCTTAGTCTTAGATTTTTTTATAAAGTCTTGAGTATCTATTGAAACAGGAAAGACACCTAGTCTTACTTTCTTATGAGGTGTAATAATATCTAAAAGTGAAGCATCATACCCAAGAATATTATAAACTGAACTTGAGAAGTGTCTTAGATATGCAAAGTCATGAAAGCCAATAAGATCTGCGTATAATAAACTCTCTAAAATTTCAGAGCGGCATGGTAATTCACGATAAACTTCTGAGCTTGGGAAAGGGACATGAAGAAAGAAGCCCACTTTAAGATCTTTGCGTTTTTCTTTTAAGTACTTTGGTAATAGAAAAAGATGAAAATCATTTACCCAAATGATATCTCCC
Organism: uncultured Bacteriovoracaceae bacterium; assembly: GCA_913053615.1. Lineage (GTDB taxonomy): Bacteria > Bdellovibrionota > Bacteriovoracia > Bacteriovoracales > Bacteriovoracaceae > UBA845. Next base: position 3,206 of record CAJXHA010000013.1, read on the forward strand.
TTCTTAGCTATCTTTGCAATATGATCTGCAAAGAGGCGATTTACTTTTTTATAATCATCAAAGTATTCAGACTGATATTGTATGATTTCTTTTTCATAATGCAGCATTGGCCAAAGCACGTCATTACAGAAATTATTATAATAACTATCATAAAGACTTTCGCTAATTTTAGGATATGAAAAACTATATGGAGAAGATTTTTGGTACTGTTCTATTTGATCTTTCTTAATATTTGCAGCAATTGAACCAACCCAATGAATCGGATTCTTAGTTTTTATACCATTTATTGCAGTGACTAAGCCTCCACTACTTTGTTTAAGCTTATTAGTTCTCGCATCCAAAGAGAAAGGTAATCTATTACTTACAATAATCCAGCGTGCCAAATGATCTTCCTTAATTTAATTGAATATTATTACCACCCATAATACACTTATTCTTATGAAAAAACATAATTACAACTTTGGAATAATTGGAAATTGTTCATACATGAGCTATGTCAATGATAGTGCAAGTATTGTATGGCAATGCTGGCCAAACTTTGACTCTAGCTTCATTTTTGGAAACTTAATTTCTGAGAAAAAAGGTGGTGTATTCTCCATTACACCGGCCAGTGAATACACTAGTAAACAATACTACCTACAAAATACAAATGTTCTTGTGACTGAATTTGATACTAAAGAAGGACGCTTTAGAGTTATTGACTTCGCTCCTCGTTTTGAACTTTATGAAAGATATCATAAGCCAACACAATTATTCAGAAAGATTGAATTAATTGAAGGTAACCCTAGGTTAAAAATTAAATGCCAACCCGTGGCAGATTATGGCGAAGTTAAGGCCAATGCAACTCAAGGTAGTAATTCAATTAATTTTCAAAACCTTGATGCAGATGTTAGGTTAACCACTAATGTGGCCAAAACACATATTTTAAATGAAACTGAGTTTGCTCTAACTGAAGATTATTACCTTGTACTATCTTATAATGCTCCATTAGAAGCTCCTTTAAAAAGAACATTTGAAGAATTTTTAGAAAGAACGATTGACTACTGGAGACGTTGGGTTCGAAGAAGCTCTATTCCGGGAATCTACCAAGAAGAAGTTATTCGTTCTGCTCTTTTATTAAAACTTCATCAATATGAAGATACAGGAGCAATCATTGCTGCCGGTACAACTTCCCTACCAGAGTCTCCTGGAGAAGAGAGAAACTGGGATTATCGTTATTGTTGGATTAGAGATTCATACTTTACATTGAATGCATTAACCAACCTTGGCCACTTCACTGAGGCTGAAAGATACTCACATTGGATCCAAAACATTGTTGAAAATGCCAAAGATAGATTTCAACCTGTTTATCGCATTGATGGACAAGCAAAAATTGAAGAGAAAATTATCCCCTTAGAAGGTTATCAAAATAACTCTCCAGTAAGAATAGGAAATGAAGCTTATTTACAAAGACAAAATGATGTCTATGGACAAATGATCCTCTCACTCCTTCCTCTCTACACTGACTTAAGAACATTTGATAATCATGCAAAACCAAGTGAAAAACTTATTATTAAAATCCTCGATATGATTCTCAAATACATGGATGAACCTGATGCTGGTATCTGGGAATTTAGAGGAAAAATGCAACAACATGCAGAGAGTTTTCTCTTTCATTGGGCGGGTGCTATGGCCGCTAAAAAGATAGGTCATCTTAATAAGAATACTGAGATGATAGAGAAAGCCCAAAAATGTATCCAGCTGGCAAAAGATAATATTGAAAAGTGTTATGATGAAAATATTCAAGCCTATGGTATGAGCCAAGAGAATAAAAAGTTAAACGCTTCTGAATTTCTACTCATTACAATGCACTACCTACACGGTGAAGCTGATCGAGAAAAAGCGAAGAAACATATAGCTGCTCTTGAAAAAGAATTAAAGATTGGTGATGACTTAATTTATCGCTACCGTGATCTTGATGACTTTGGTGAAACAAATTCAACATTTCTAATTTGTGCTTTTTGGTATGCTGAGGCCTTAGTTGATATAGGAGAGACAGAGAAAGCAAAGAAGGTTTTTAACTCTCTTTTAACAAGATCTAATCATTTAGGAATTTTTTCAGAAGATATAGAGCCCAAGACAGGTTCACAGTGGGGAAATATTGCTCAAACCTATAGTCACGTAGGTTTAATTAACACAGCTTTTAAGATTTGGATTAGCGAGCATAAACCTCTCTTCTACTAGGAGAACTTATGCATTTTATTGATGTGTCAATCATTCTTGCATTTATTGCAAATGCCATTGCTAGTGGCTTAAAAAACAAAGATGATGCGGGAAAAAACCTTGAAGAGTACTTTCTAGCGGGAAGAAGTTTACCTGGTTGGAAAGCAGGTATAAGTATGGCCGCAACTCAATTCGCAGCTGACACTCCTTTACTGGTAATGGGACTAATAGCAACTAGCGGTATTTTCTCTCTCTGGCGTCTTTGGATATATGCTCTTTCTTTTCTCCTCATGGGTTTTGTTCTTGCAGGCCAATGGCGTAGGGCCAATGTTTTAACAGATGCTGAACTTACAGAAATTCGATATGGAAATAAGGCAGCATTATGGCTTAGAGGCGTAAAAGCAGTTTACTTTGGAACAATCATAAACTGTACCGTTATGGCCATGGTTCTGCTAGCTGCAACAAGAATAGCGGAGCCATTTCTTCTCTGGAACTTATGGTTACCTGAGGGAATATTTAGTTTTTTTCAAACAATAATCACATGGGTCGGTATCCCATTCACAGTTAATGCAACCAGCCCAGAGGTTTGGATTCTATCCACTAATAATATCATTTCAATCATGAGTATTATTTTTGTAACGACACTCTACTCTACAACTGGAGGGCTTCGTTCAGTTGTTGCCACAGACGTTATGCAGTTTTTTATAATGATGATCGCCACAGCTCTTTATGCAGGATATGTCATTTATGAAGCTGGTGGTATGGGTAATATTATCAGTGGAATAGAAAGAATCTATGCAAGTCACCCAAATCTAAGTGCAGATAATATACTCGCCTTTACCCCCTCTCAGGCCTACGATCTAACTCTTCCACTTTTTGCAGTTTTACTTTTTCAGTGGATAATTCAAATGAATAGTGATGGTACTGGTTACTTAGCTCAAAGAAGTATGGCCTGTAAGAATGAAAAAGAAGCAAAGATCGCGGCCATTGTGTTTTCTTTTTGCCAGATTTTACTACGCTCTCTCTTTTGGCTTCCTATTGGTCTTGGTCTGATTGTTCTCTTTCCAATTGATGGCAATCCAGAGAACTTAATAGCATTAAGAGAAGCTACTTTTGTAACTGGCATAAATGAACTTTTGCCAATTGGAATAAAAGGACTACTTTTAACTGGTATGCTCGCAGCACTTGCCTCAACAATCGATACTCATTTAAACTGGGGCTCAAGTTATTGGTCTAATGATATTTATAAGAGAATTTGGTGTGAAGTTTATAAAAAGAAAAAGGCAAATGATAGGACTCTCGTTATGGTTGCTAGGATTTCAAATATAGGAATTCTTTTCATCGCCTTATTTATCATGGCACACCTAAATAGCATTCAAAAAGCATGGCAAGCATCACTTATTCTAGGTGCTAGCATGGGAATCCCACTGCTACTTAGATGGTTTTGGTGGAGAATGAACTCTTGGGGAGAGATTATTGTTATTATAGGTTCTGTTATTATTACACCTTTTCTCATAATCTATTTTCCAGAAATTTCTGAAGCACAAAAGCTCTTACTCATGGCCAGTATTTCAATAGTCCTTTGTCTTTTTGGAATTTTCTTTTTTGGTCCTGAGGATAAAAAAGTACTCGCTATCTTTTACCAAACAGTGAAGCCCATGGGAGTATGGAAAAAAGTATCTGGTAATACTCAAAATGAAGATGTTAAGAGGCTTAAAAAAGCAATTCTCAGTATGCTCTTATGTGCTATCAGTCTATTTAGTTTGCTCATCGGTTTTGGCTCGCTTATTGCTCAGTCACCAGGACCAACATGGTTTCCAAGTACAAGCTTATGGATAATCCTTAATATACTATTAGGACTCGTTTTAATTCCAATATGGTATAAACGCAGCTTTAAATAGCTGAGAAATATCATGTTTTTATAGTATGTATTAAGCTAGAATGGTAAAAAGAGGTTCAATAATGAGATATTACCTATTATTTATTTTACTATTTGGTTGTTCCATTAATCAGAGTTCAAAAGACTTTTATACTTATAAAAAAAATCTAAGACATGGATTAATTCCTATTGCGAGCTCTTCTAAAACTGAAAGAAAATATGAGATTGACCTTTCCCCTAAAAACTTAGAGCTTGGTCGGGCTCTTTATGTAAAAGAGTGTAAAATGTGTCATGGGGAAAATGCTAAAGGTGATGGCCCTAAAGCTGCTAACTTCTATCCGCCACCAAGAGATTTAGTCAAAGTAGTTGAAGAAGTTCCTAACTTTAAGTTCTACCTCTCAGTTTCAAAGTGGCAGAATACAATGCCAGGCTGGATTAACCCATTAACTGAAGATGAGATAAAATATATTGAGGCCTATTTAATAAGCCTTGTTAAAAAGGACAAGAAATGAAAATTTTAGTATGTGTTGATGTTCAAAATATGCACTTAAATGAAATGAAAAATGCAATCAGTGAATTAAAGCTTAGTGCAGATGATGCCATTCACTTAGTTCATATTTTCAGAAGAAATGTATATGCTGATAACTTCTTAGTTGCCACCTACCCTCTTGAAAAAGATGAGCCCGGTATAAAAGAAAGTGTTATTAAATCACTAGAAGACCTTACTTCAAATTTACCACAAGTAAGTGCTAAGTATCAGTGTGAATGTTTATTTTCAATTTCACCAAAAGAATCAATGGTTAAATATATTGAAGATCATCAAATCAACAAAACGATAATTATCACAAGGAAAAAACATAATTTCTTCCAAAGTTCATTTGCTGATTTCTTATTAAATAACTCTCAGTGTGATTTAAATATAGTGAGAGTTAAAGACTAGTAAACAGAACTTGTATTTTGATTAAGTAGAGTTGAGATGGGAGTAGCACTCTCAAAACGGAAGTTATCATTCTCATGCTCAGCTATACTTTTCCAAAACTCTCCATGCCCTTCAATTTTATTACCAAAATACTGGAGATTCTCAGGAGTAAATTCAAATGGAATTGTTTCCATCTTTGGTCTTGCTCCATCACGAGTCAATCCAGTAATGGCCGTTGAGTCTTCAATTGGAAGTTCTAAACAACCAATTGAACCTACATCTGCATGAATCCTAATATCTCCACCTTTACTTCCAGTCATTCCACTAGAGCGTAAAGTTTGTCTTAAACGATTTCTATCACTTTCACTCTCATCACTTCCATAGTTCACATGTGTTCTATAATACATTGCTGCAGAATAATCAGAGCTTGCAACATTATCACTTGCTCCTCCCCAGTATGTATCCATAAAACCTTCTGGCTGCTTAACATCACCTTGGAATAATTTACTACTTATTGCCGATGATAAACTAGGTCCTTCAATGGGACGGGTCTCTTTAAATGGAAGGTATGCTCCTCCATTTTCAGGTTGTACAAAGACAGTTGTTTGTTGCTCAGGAGAGGCCATAAAATAACTATAATAATAAAACTCATCTGCTTTAATGGTTTGATTATCATCTAGTGCTTTATTTGCAATATTTTTTATAGTGCCTAACTTCGCAATCACATTTGAACTCACAGAGGCATCTCCCTGTGGAGCAAGTTTTTCTAAAACTTTCCAATTCTGCCTAAAGCGATAATCCATATTCATAAATATATAAGATATATAACGAGCTTCTCCACTGCGTGGCTCTAAGCCATTTTCACGTAAAAGGCGATTTATAGTTAAAGTTGAAAGAGACATTCTGATATCACCTGTTTCTCGATAATGTCTTTCAATCTCATTGATGGCAATTTTTATAAGGTTTGCTCTACGCTTAAATTCATCTTCATTAAGAGCCGGGTCTTTTACAGTACGAATTAAGAAGTTATCCTCTCTACTGGCCGGTGAATCTAAGTCATTGGCCTCATTAAAAAGCTCTAATTGTCTATTAAAAACACCATCGGCCATTGCAAAAACTGTTTCACGAGTAGCTGCACCATTCTTTTCATCACGATCACGCTCAAGATATGCAACTGTTTCCATTATATCTTGAGTGAGGATTTCAATTTCAGAATTTGATACGGGATCAATCGCATCATCACTTGGGCAGTCAATAATGGCACCACTTGCACGAGAACCAATTGGATCAGTTTGTAAAATAGGATCGGCCACTGCGACATTAACAACTTGAAAGTCTTCGCATAACTTTGCACCAACACTTGCATCAAGCTCAAAATCAACAGTTGAATTATTTCTTAAAGTTACTGTAATTGGTTCAGTGGACTCTGCATTTTCAAAACGAACTCGACAAAAACTAGCAAGAGCATCAGGATCATTTATAAGAGGTGCCACTGAGCTAGATGCTGAAACCATATCTTGATGTAAATCTTTATAAGCTTGAATTTTCTCTAATGTCTTTTCACAATTTAATGTCATTGCTTTGGGATTGGGATTATCTTCAGCACAGATAGCTTGCGCAATTTGAATATATTCAATCATCATTAAATGATCTTTACCTGCAAAGCCATCTTCTAAAAAAGGTTCCTTACCCTTTTCTTCACACTTATTATAACTATTTAAAAAGTCTCTTTTTGCAATACAAACATCTTTACCAAAAAGAGCACTTGGACAAGGATACTGTGAAGCAGAACAATTATTTTGTGCACTTGTATAATATGGAGATTGAATATTACTTGGATGTGTACAATAGGTTTTTCTACCAACTTGATAGCTCTTTGATGGCCAACCACCAAAAATACAATCATAGCTATAAGTACTTGCATATGCAGAATCAATAAATGAAATGTCCTTTAAAAGACTCGAATAGATTAACTTATTTTCATACTCAAAAGCACTTGAATTTGCCTTAAAAAGAATTTTTAACTCTTTAACTAACTCTGCTCTAAGCTCTTTTGCATTATCTGCAAAAGCATTAAAACTATAAGTCAATGAAATTAAGATTAAAATTGCATATCTCATCATGATTCTTATCGGTTTTACTTTTAAATTCTAAATATTTATATGTAAGACTTTAATAACCGAGCATTTCACTTTTAAAATTTTCAACTCACATAATAATCGCAATAATATTGCTATGGAAAAATTTAAATTATTACCACTACTATTTATTTGTATTTACTCAAGCACATTTGCCAATACCAGACTTGATCGTCACCTAAGTGCCACTGAAGCTCTTAAGGATTTAAACTTCATGTACAAAGGTCGAGGAATGGTCATCTCTCCTGATCTTGTAAAGCTTTACGATACGATGAAAAAACTAGGCCTTGGATTAGGTGAAACTGGAATTTTAAATAAGCGCTGGGGTCTAAACTTAAAAGATGGAGAGATTAAAGGCTTTTTCAGTTTGCCATATAAGAATATGCAAATGGGAGTTCTTGGCTGTGTTGCTTGTCACAGTGGTAAAGCTGCAGGCAAATATATTATTGGGCTTGGAAATAAAAATATCGATGTTGGTCAAATTGGTGCCGATGCCTATTTAGCTCAGCTTTTTTGGGGAGCCTTTCCACGTCCTAATAAACCTGAGTTTAAAGAAATTCATCAAAGAGCTATGCAATTTACTGGAGTTCTTAAAAATAAAAATATTAATAATCTCACTCAAGGACTAGTACCAACAAGCCAAGTTAAAACCTGGTTTTATGAAGTCACTAATACACCTATGCCAAAAGATTTTGGTCGAGGCCAAGTTAAAGTTCCACAATTATGGGGTTATGGAGAGAAACGTAAAAGTGGATCCTTCTGGGATGGCTTTGCTGATGGTGTCTTACCAGGCTGGGCCGTAGCTGTAGAATTAAGAGGGGGACAATCAGCACAGAATGTTCGTGAATATGAGAATAAAATTCATCACGCTGAAGATATGCTGGGTGATATACTACCTCCTGACTACCCTTTTGAAATCAACTCTCAAATGGCAAAAAAAGGTAAAGAACTTTTTAACCAAACTTGCTTTAAGTGTCATGGCACCTATGAGCGAGATGAGAATAATCATCCAATTTTCAAATCTCCTAAATTTATTCCTCATCATGTTGTTAAAACTGATCCAGAAAGAATAGACTTTGTTACAGATGATTTTTTAGCTTTAATTGATATTAATCCTTTAAATGACTTAATGAAGTATAAGAAGCGTGAAAATAGACGTGGCTATGTCGCTCCTAGACTATGGGGTATTTGGTCTCGCTTTCCTTATCTGCATAATGCTTCTGTACCAACAATTTATGATTTATTAAGTCCAGCAAGTGAAAGACCTCAGTTTTTTGATCTACGAGAAAGTGGTGAGAAAGAACGTTTTGACTTTGAAAGATTAGGTTTAAAAGTTGCTCGTGATAAGAACTCACGTCAATATAAGTCTAATGCAAGAAATGCACAAAAGGGAAAACGTCACACCTATTATACAGAAAGAGTTGGTCATAAGAATATTGGACATGAGTTTAAATTTTACAAAGATCTAACACATACTGATAAATTAAACTTAATAGAGTACCTAAAAACCCTTTAGTAAAGCTTGATGTATAAAGTATCCAAGACCTAAAAGTAAGATACCTACAATATAACAAGTCCAAAAGCTTAGGTTTAATTTATTGGCCAAAAGAAATGGCAAAAAGAATAATAATGAAACAGGAATTGCTGCAAAGACACTTTTTGCATAGGCCACAGACTGTTCAGGATCCTTAAATTCTAAGTGAGAAAATGCTAAGGCCAATAATGTTGTTAAAGGAAGAGCTGTTAAAAAACCGGCCAATGCTAATTTTCTACCAGATAACCAAGAAACAAAGCTGATTAACACAGCTGCAATAATTGTCTTTCCAATCATTAAATACATACAACTTAAATAACAATATTTTTCAGAATTTAAAAGATTTTAAATTAAGTACTTAACATAATTTTAACTGTTCAACATGCGTTTAATATCCAATAATACTTTGATGTCTAAAGAAATAAGTACCAAGGAATTACTAAGAATATGGTCAAAAGTAGCTGCTCATAGTTTTGGTGGGCCTGCAGGACAAATTGCGGTTATTCATCAATTAGTAGTAGAAGAGAAAAAGATTATCTCTGAAGAGCGTTTTCTCCATGCATTAAACTTTTGCATGCTACTTCCAGGACCTGAAGCCCAGCAATTGGCCACATATATGGGTTGGCTTATGTCAAAGTGGAAAGGTGGCTTAATCGCTGGTGGCCTCTTTGTCCTTCCTGGTTTTCTTTCCATCTTGGCCCTTTCTTATCTCTATGTACTTTTTAATGATGTCAGTCTTGTACAAGGTTTATTTTATGGAATCAAACCTGCGATTATTGCTATCGTTTTAAGTGCTCTTTATCGTATTTCAAAAAAATCATTAAAAGCATTCTTTTATTGGTTCATTGCTTCGCTAGCTTTTATAGCACTTTTCTTTTTTAATATATCTTTTCCTCTCGTTATTTCTTGTGCAGCAGTACTTGGTATTATCTATGGTAAAATCTATTTAAATGATCAAGTTCAATCTCAAGAGAAGATAGAACTTCCCAATTCCTTTCAAACAATAAAGACCTTAATAACATGGCTCTTTATCTGGTCTATTCCAATTTTTATAGTAATGTTCACACTTGGGACTCACTCAAATCTTTACACATTAAATTTATTTTTTAGCAAAATGTCTTTAGTTACTTTTGGTGGTGCTTATGCAGCGTTAAGTTATGTTGCACAAGAAGCAGTTAATGTTTATGGATGGTTATTAAGTGGTGAAATGCTGGATGGACTTGCCCTTGCGGAAACGACGCCAGGACCCTTAATACAAGTGGTACAGTATGTTGGCTTTATGGGGGCATATCGCTTCCCTGATATATTTCATCCTTTAGTGGCGGCTTTTATTGGATCAGTCTTAACTACCTGGATGACCTTTGCACCATGCTTTCTTTTTATTTTTACCTTCGCTCCCTATGTTGAGTATATTCGAAATAACAAAACCTTTACCTATGCATTGAGTGCGATTACTGCTGCGGTTGTTGGGGTGATCTTTAATTTATCATTATGGTTTGTTCTTAATGCCTTATTTTTAAAAAATATAAAAGTATCTTCTTATGGATTTAATTTTAGCCTACCCATTTTAAGCTCTATTGATATCTATGCGAGCCTAATTTGTTTTATTGCACTTATTATGCAATTTAAATTCAAAGCATCCTTATTTAAAATATTAGGCGTTAGTACTGCACTTGGAATTTTTGTTAAAATACTCTTATAAAAACGAGAGAATACATTGACATAAATCATCTGTTTTTTATTAGTCATACTTATGAATTAAAGTCATAATAAAACTATGTCAGAAGAAAATCCTTGTCCAAAATGTAATTCACCCTACCCTTATCCAGACGGTTCATTATGGATCTGTCCTGAGTGCAGCTTTGAATTCAACCCAGAGCACAATGCAAGTTCAAATAATGCGATACTTGATGCAAATGGAAATGAATTAAATGATGGAGATACAGTCACAGTAATTAAAGACCTTAAAGTTAAAGGTGCTTCTAATCCTATAAAAGTAGGAACTAAAGTAAAAAATATTAAACTAAATCCAGACTCAGGTGACGGCCACAATATTAATTGTAAGATCGATGGCTTTGGTCAAATGGGACTAAAATCTGAATTTGTTAAAAAAGTATAGGGACGATTTTAATCATCCCTCCTATTACTTATAAACAAACCTTTCTGATTTTCTCTTCGTTCTTTCGTAGTCTAGATATTTATCATTATGTTTCTTTAATAGAGATCTAAATTCTGCTTTTAATAAACTTTGCTTATATAAGAAATCATTATATTGAGCTTTCTCCGTTCGTGTAAAATCATGAGTCGCAGTAAAGACTTCTGTATTATGGCGAATATCATCACTAAATTGTCTATAGACACGAGACTTTTCTGCTAAGTAATGGGAGTAACTCTTATAAACCCCATTTAGCTCAGCGATATACTTCTCAAAATCAATGGTTCGATAATTGGAAGCTGCTGCCTCTTTCTTTCTTCTTTTTAATTCATCAAAGTAAGATAAGTGCTCTTTTAAATTCTTTCTTTCTACTCGAGGTTGGACCTCTTTATAAATCACTTTTGTTTCCGGCTCGAGGCTAGCAATTTTTCTATCAATATTACTTAAGGTCTTATCTAGTTTTTGCTCGAGCCTCTTTTCAAGATTATTATTTATCTTTTCTTCAAGATCGTAATAAAGCTCTTTTGGCATCTCCATTTTTACAACCTGATTTGTTTGGTTTTGATGGCCGTAAAAGCGTCCGAGAAAGAATGCGAAGGCAATCATACCTAAAAAGAGGAATATATTCTTATTAAGACTTCTACGATACTCGTGCCTTACGGGTATATTTGCTCTAGTGTCTTTTACTGGTTGTTTACCTTTTTGAGTCACTTGATATCCAAGACCATGCTTAGTCTTTGTCACAGCTTTTTTAGTCATATCTGCTCCTTAGGCTAAGTTATAATTATAAAGGATGATTAGGCTTAGAAGCTTAATTTATTTATATTCATTAGTGATTTTAACTAGATATAAAAGTGAATAATTTTTATGAAGTGCCAAAATTTTAGTTAAATACCGGCCAAATCCTCAATAATCTGTCACTTAATAGTTTTGCTTAATTATTGTTTACAGAACAATCAATACAGACATTTGTAGCACAAGGTGCTTTTAAGTTTTGATTTAATTCATCATGAATTTGTAATGCAGTTACAAGAGCTATTCCATGGGCAATTAAGTGACTTGCATTAACGGCCATATTAGTTGCGTATTGTTGAACAAGACCTTCAACATCAGCGGAAATATTTTTAGGATTATTAATTAATTGATCGGCAATATCCTCTGCAGTTGCTCTTACCTGGGTATTAAAGCGAGATCTTAGTTCTTTCTTTGTATTGCCACACACTGTTCCTTCTAATGAAGGATCATACACTGTTATCTGCTCACGCTTACAAACTGATGATCTCTCTACAAAGACATTATTCACAACAAAACCAGATGGTGTTCCATCTTTATTATATCCATTTAAACAATGTTCTGGTCTTTGATCATATGAAACTTTAACTTTTTTAAAGTCGTCCTCTTCTATTGGAACACAAATATGCACATCATCTACAAGTGCTTGTCTTCTAATTGTGTACACACCCGTTGAAAGGTCATCATAAACATTTACCCAATTCTTTGCTTGAAACCTTTGGGTAATATACTCATGCATTTCTTCTGAACGAGCATAGACAGGAGTAATTTCTCCTGCACTATTTTCAAATTCAAATCGAACAGAGCAATTATTTTCTGTATCTGAACTCACAAACTCTTCCGTGCGTTCACAGTTTTGACTTTGTTGGCATAGTTCAATAGGAACAACTTCTCCAACTTCAAGATGACTGCTTAAATCAATATTAATTAGCATTTTGCGACAAGCATGGTTACTTGGACAAGCAAGTGCAGAACTAATTGTAATAAGGCTTAGTATAAATATTTTCACATTAGTCTTTTCGGCAGATTTGAGTTATTTTTAACTCATATCCTTTAAATAAAGTTTAGCTAAATGATTGAAAAAGCATTAAATTTATCTATTATTGAAGTCTTTCTTGGATCTATCCTGCATGGTTTGCAAATTCCCTTTGCTGGACATTTTTTATCAGTTAACCAAGGACTCTTTCTCTATATAAATAATGACGAGGCAAATTCTAAGTTTCAAAGTGCTAAAATGAGCTTTGAGATTTCAATGATTGTGGCAATTATGAAAAGTTTCTCTCCAGCAGGAAGAAGGTTAGGCCCAATGATTTCTATTTCTGCCCAAGGTTTTCTTTACGCAATTGGAACTTTAATACTTGGTCGCAATTTTATAGGACAAGTCCTTTCCATAGCATTACTTTCGATTTGGTCTTTTATTCAACCTCTCGTAACTTTTTTCTTAATCTATGGCAGTGATTTAATTAAAGCACTTAGCTATTACCAAGAAAAGTTAAACCTACCTAAAACAGGCTTTCTCTATATTGTTCTCTGGGCATATCTTTTAAAAGTTATTTTGGCCACTTTATGTTTATTTTTATTAAAAATAAAAGGTACTGAACTCTTTTTTCGCTATGAAAAGTTTCTAACTTCAATAAAGCTTATACCTAAAAAAGATAGTCAAAAATTACATCCACTTAAGGGTGCTTTAAAGGACACCTTAAGACCTAGCCTATTATTATCTTATTTTTTAATGGGTACATTTTTTTATTTTCATCAAAAAGATTTTGCGATTACACTTTGGCTTATTCTAAGATCTCTTAGTATCGCATTTGTTTTATTCTTTTGTTTGAGAAGTCCATTGATCTCAGAGAAAATAGAAATGTTAGCAAAGAAGAATCAATACCTATATAGTCTTTATCAAAAAGCTAATACCGTTAGTCGCCGACTAAAAGAAGAGTTAGGCTAAGGTATCCCTAATTTGTATGAGCTCTGCTGCAATTGAAATTGCTATTTCATTGGGCTCATTATTACCAATAGGTAGTCCTAGTGGAATGTGTAGATTTTGAATAAATTCGTCACTTACACTTTGTTCTTTTAAATCTTTAATAATCGCGTTGCGTTTTGCCTTTGAGCCAATGGCACCAATATAAGGAGCATTGGGGAATTGCTTGAAGATTTCAACTAAGAAAGGCACATCAAAGGCATGTCCTTTTGTCATTGAAATAAAAAAAGTGTCCTTATCAAATTTAGAAATTATCTCTTGATGATTGTCTGAACAAATAGTCTTCACTTTTGGTAATTTATCAAGCCATTCTTTACGATCATCAATAATAGTAAGATCACATTTTAAAGTTAATAAGATTCGACTTAGTGCTTGAGAAACATGACCAGCACCAAAGATAGCGATTTTCCATTTTTGTGGGATTATTTTCTCAAATAAGAAGTGGCAAACTCCTCCACAAGTCATTCCAATATCTTTTTGTAAATTCCATTCTTTAATCTCAGGAGTGAGTTGCCCTTTAGTCTCTAAAAGCTCTTGTGCATATTGGATTGCTCTTGCCTCAACTTTTCCTCCCCCAACAGTACCAGCATAAAGACCATCTTTAGTGACAAGGCATTTTGCACCTTCGACTTGGGGAGCTGAGGCTATAACTTTTATTAAGGTGATCATTACAAACTCATCACCTTTACGTTCTAATTCATTCGCACTTTCAAAAATCAAGCTTGGTCCCATTGTTGAAATTTTTCTAAATTTAGTGCTCGTAAGATCTCTTCATTTGTGGCAGGAATTTTAATTTGTGGATACTTATTCTTATAAGAATTGGTATATGTCATTGCATTTTGAACTGCACACCATACACTAAGAGCTAATAATAAAGGAGGTTCTCCAACTGCCTTTGTCCCTCGAACATTCATATAGTTTTCATCATTTTCTAATAACTCAATATTATATTCTCTTGGGATATCTTGGATATTTGGAATCTTATAAGTACTAGGTGCATGAGATAATAAAAGACCTTCCTTATTATAGAATAGGTTTTCACTGGTAACCCATCCCATCCCCTGAATAAATGCACCTGAAACTTGACCAAGATCTAGGTCTCTATTAACTGTGCGTCCTAGATCCATTAAAATATCAGTTGAATCAACTTTCAACTCTCCTGTATCTCTATTAATAGTCACAGCACTTAATGCACACCCTTGAGTAAAGTATAAGAAAGCATCACCTTTACCTGTTAGTTTATTAAACTCTATGCCCGGAATCTTATAATAGGCATAGTCACTAAGGCTGATACGATTTAAGTAGGCCTCAATAACCAAGTCTTTAAAAGCAATTTTCTTTTTAGTTTTTATATTTATTACAAAGCCATCTTCAAATTCAATATCAAAATAATTAGCTTTACCTGTTGGCCACTCAGTACCTGCATTTGGATCATTCTCATGAGGCATATACTCCACATTTAATTCAGGAGCACTGCCAAGGCCTGCAGTATTCTTGGCCCACTTTTCCTCTGGGATTTCAAAAAGTAAATTTGCCAATTGAGATAAACGATATTTAATTTTACGAATCGCAAGTAATGCCGCCGCTCCATTTAAATCAGTACCAGAGCTAGCTGCAGTTGGAGATGTATTAGCATTCTTATCTGTTCTTGTAGG
This sequence comes from uncultured Bacteriovoracaceae bacterium, assembly GCA_913053615.1. Classification (GTDB taxonomy): domain Bacteria; phylum Bdellovibrionota; class Bacteriovoracia; order Bacteriovoracales; family Bacteriovoracaceae; genus UBA845. Next base: position 18,464 of record CAJXHA010000013.1, read on the forward strand.
CATCATTCTAATTAGATCACGATCAAGTCCCATTTCACTGGCAACCATTTCCGCTATTCTAGAGTTTACTCCTTGTCCCATCTCTGTAGCACCTGTTGCCACTTGTAATGTTCCATCTTGATGAATGATAGCAAGAGCATTGGCCTGATTTAAAAAACGAGTTGTAAAAGAAATTCCAAATTTTACAGCTGTTAATGACATACCTTTAATATATTGATCATTATTCTTATTAAACTCTGCGATTTCCTTTCTTTTTTTATCATAAAGAGAGCTTTGACGAAGTTTTGTAAAAAGAGCTGGAAGGCAATTATTTTTAAAGACTTGTCCATAATGAGTAGTATCTCTACCTTTTTCATCAAGGTAGAGGTTTTTCATTCTAATATCTAATGGATCAACACCTAATGAGTGTGCAACTTCTTCCATTATTTTTTCAATTGTCGCTACACCTTTAGGCCCACCAAAGCCTCTAAAAGCTGTATGTGAATGATGATTAGTTTTACAGACCTGTCCTTCAATGAGCATATTATCTATACAATAGGCATTATCACAGTGAAGCATGGCCCTTTCCATAATTGCAGTTGATAGGTCTGCATAGGCTCCAGCATCAGAGTATAACTCTACTCTTAAGGCCTTGATACGACCGTCTTTATCAAAACCTACTTGATATTTATTTTGAAATGGGTTTCTCTTACCTGTGGCCATCATATCATCGTCTTTAGTTAAAGCGATACGAACAGGTTGGTTTAATTTCTGTGCACAAAGTGCAGCGATTGCTGCAAATGGAGCAGCTTGTGATTCTTTACCACCAAAGCCTCCTCCCATTCTTTTAACAATACAAACAACATCCTTGTCGGGAACACCTAGTGCATGTGCAACTACGTGTTGTGTTTCTGTAGGATGCTGAGAGGAACTATGAACTTCAAATTGCCCATCTTCTAAGGGATAAACAATGGTGGCTTGGCTTTCTAAATAAAAGTGATCTGCCCCTTGTATACGAACTTCACCACTTAAAGTGTGTTCACAGTTTTTTATTTCTTTATCAAAGTCACCTTTTTTAATAAAGCGACGATCGCCAATAAAAGACTTTTTCTTAATTGCTTCATCTATACTTAATATAGGTTCTAATCTTTCATATTCAACTTCAACTAAGCTTTTTGCATATTGTACATCCACAAGATTTGTTCCTACAAGGACTGCAACTGGCTCACCTGCATATTGTGTTAATTCACTAGCAAGCACTGGTTGATCTTGGAAAATGGTCCCCCAATAATTATGGTGAAAATCATCTCCAGTAAAACCCGCAATAATATTCTTTTCTTTTAAGGCCTTTGAGAAATCAATTTTCTTTATTTTAGCATGACCATATGGTGATAAAATGACATCACAAAAGAGTTCATTTTTCATGATAATACGATCATCAACATATTCACTTTTACCAGTCACATGGTTATGGGCACTATCATGTGCTTTAGCAGTAGTATTAGGCCACTTACTCATGACATTGCTCCTAATGCTCTAGTAAAAACATTTTCAAAGACAACACGACGATATGAGCTAGTTGAGCGAACATCACTTATAGGAGTGTATTCTGTTTGGGCCAAATCACAGGCTTGTTTGATCACTGAAGGTTCAAGTTTCTTTCCACGTAAAAAGTCTTCAGTCTTACGCAGTTTTAAAGGAATCGCTGCAATCCCGCCAGCTCCAATGAGAATATCTTCTATTTTATCATTAGATATTTTAACATTGAGGCCAAGATTTATGGTTGAAATATCAAGGTCTTTACGAATGCTATTTTTAAAGAATTTAAGTGTTCTCTCTTTTGGAATTTCAAAACTTATAGCGCTAATAAGCTCGTCGTTTTTTAATGTAGTTTTACGATAGTCTAAGAAAAAATCTGATAACTTCTCAACTCTCTCACCTTTAGGCCCTTGAATTATCACACTTGCATCTAAAGCCAGAAGAATTGGTGCATTATCACCAATGGGACTTGCAGTTGCGACATTTCCAATTAAGGTTGCATTATTTTTAATCTGAGGTGCTGCAAAGATATCAAGGTAATGAACATACTCAACACATTTATCTTTTAAAAAGTGTCTAAATTCACTTAGGGTTACTCTTGCTCCAACATTAACTATGCCCTCTTTATAAGTTATCTCATAGGCCTCTTTAATAAGATGAAGACTTAAGAGATTATTTAATTTAATTCGACGTTTATTATGTACCACCCCTAAGTCTGTTGCATTAGCGATAATTTTGGCATCAAGATTATTTTGTAGATACTCTATTGCACTCTTATATGATGTCGGAGCAAAAAGTTGATAATCACTTTCCTCTATTTTTAGATCTTTTGATAAAATTTCACTTAAATGTTTTTCAATTTCTTCATTATGATAACGGGCCTTAAGAGACTCTTCTCTACTTAAATCCATAGTGCACGCAGCTTTAACAATAGTATCATAACCAGTACAACGACAAAGATTACCAGTCAGAGCATTCTTCGCTTCTTTGGGATCAATCGCTTTTTCATTACGATTAATTTTTTCTTCACTTAAGCCCGCAAGTGCCATAACAAAACCTGGTGTACAAAAGCCACACTGAGACCCATGACAACTCATCATTTTCTCTTGAGCTTGATGCATTTTTTGATCTTTCTCAAGTCCTTCAATAGTTATAAGGTGCATACCATGCATGGCCGCCATGGGCATAATACAAGAGTTTACAGCTTGAAAATTCTCACTCTCCAATCCCTGTAACATAGGAGAATAACGAAGAACGGTACAAGCACCACAGTCACCTTCAGCACACACAACTTTTGTACCAGTTAAACATTTTTCGTAACGTAAATAATCGGAAAGCATTAACGTCGAATGACGAGCATCCACTTCACAGAATTTGCCATTTAAATAGAATTTAATCATAGCTTATAGTATGATCACTAGTTTTCTGAGTCAATAATAACGCTACTCATTATATCTTATTTGCTCAACTACATTTCTAAATCAAAGTAATCCAGCATTTCATCTTCTTCTTCAGGGAAGTCGTCATCAATATAGCCAACATTATACAGGGCATCTCCCGCCATAATCATAGATGTTTTCGCCATGCCTAAGAGCACACCATCATTTTCCATATTTATTTTAGTGATAAGATCCCCTGAAATACTTTTTATTTCTCCGATCTCCTCACCCTTTTTAACCACTTCGCCTCTTTGAGCTGAGTTGTATAAAAGTCCACCTTCTTTGGCCCTTAACCATTTTGTTTTCTTGATTATGATTTTATCCAAATTATACTCAAAATCAGACTCGATCATTCCAAGGTACTTCATGGTACTTTCAATAAGATTTACAATGTACTTATTTATAGTGGTATCAATACGTAAGCCTTCTCCACCTTCAAAAACAATACATGGCTTATTAATATCATTAATAGCTTCTCTTAATGAACCATCTCTTAATGAGCTATTAACAACTAATGGAATACTGATATTTTTAATCATTTCTAATATATTTTGATTATGCAGGTCACAACGTATTTGTGGAATATTAAAACGTCCTGGACCACCAGAATGAAGATCAATAAAGACATCACCGTACTTAGTAATTGTTTTAAAGATAAATTGAGCAAAGCGAGAACCAAAGCTCCCCTTACTGCTACCAGGAAAACAACGGTTCAGATCTTTTCTATCTGGAAGATAACGAAGCTTATTTAAAAAGCCATAAATATTAACCACAGGTAAAATGATTAAAGTTCCTTTGGTAATTTTTAGCTCAGAATGTAAAAGATCTTGAATGCCTGAGAGACCATTAATTTCATCCCCATGTAAACAAGCTGTAATGACTAAACAAGGTGAAACCTCTTCACTTGCTCTATAGACAAAGATGGGGGCCTTAACTTTTTGTAGGCCATAAAATGAAGGAAAATCGATATCCTTCTTAGTAAGTTTGCCAATTTTAAACTCTTCTATATCAAATTTAAAAACAGAGTCTTTCAACTAGTTATCCCTCTTTACTTTCTTATAGTTCTGCTCAACATAGCGGATAATTGCTCCTGCAATATTTTTTTCGGTACATCCTTCAATTCCCTCAAGTCCAGGAGAAGAGTTTACCTCTAAAATCTTAGGACCACTTCCTGAGCGAATAATATCAACACCTGCAATATTGAGTCGCATAGCTTTTGCAGCTGCAATAGCCACCTTTCTTTCCTCAGGAGTAACTTTTATATTTATTCCAACTCCACCTCGGTGAATATTAGATCTAAACTCTCCCTCTTTTGCTTGTCTCATCATCGTCCCTACCACTCGCTCTCCGACAACAAAGAGTCTTATATCAGAACCATTAGCATCTTTTATAAATTCTTGAACAAGGAAGTGAGCATTTAACTCTCTAAACGCATCAATTAAACTTTCCGCTGCTTTTTGAGTTTCTGCTAAAACAACTCCTCGCCCTTGTGAGCCCTCTAGGAGTTTTACGACATTAGGAGCTCCCCCAACTAGTTCAATAAGCTTTTCTGTTTGCTCAGTGCTATTGGCAAAACTTGTTTTTGGAAGAGGCAATCCTTTTTGGGAAAGTATTTGTAGAGATCGCAGTTTATCTCTTGAGCGCCCAATGGCATTTGAAGAGTTTAAACAATAAATACCCATCATTTCAAATTGACGAACAATGGCCATACCATAACTACTAATACTGGCACCAATTCTTGGAATAACAGCATCTACTTTATTAAGCTTGCGCTTTTTATAATAAACCATAGGTGCACCCTGAGCCACATCCATATAACACTGAGTAGGTCTAATAACTTCGATCTTATGTCCACGGGCCTTTCCCTCTTCAATAAGTCTTTTTGTAGAATAAATATTCTTATTTGCTGATAAGACGACAATATGCATGAATAACCTCTAAATTAAATGAAATACATCTTGAACAAAGAATATAACAATCTCGATAAGAATTAAAATAATAATAATCCATTCTAGCGTACTTGAGTGACGATGGTTGAGTTCATCAGTCAAGAGCGAGAGGATTTCATTGATAGTTTCAATTTTCTTTTGCAAGATATCAAGTCTTTGTGCCAACTCTAAATAATCTGCCATCCTTCTATATAACTCATCATACTCAGGATACTCCCAAAAGAATTCAGGCTTATCTAAGACTGAATACTCAAAGCTCATCTTACTTTTTAGTACATAAATAGTTCCTAAGAGTTTTGATATTTCTTTCTTAGAATAGGCAATTTTCCCTTTCTCAGCTAAATCTGTAGGAATATGTTTAATGGCCTTAATGCGCTCTAATGTCATCATTTCAATTTGTGATAAACGTAAATTCTGAGCAATTGCATGGGAAAGTGTCAGTTTAATCAAAGGGTCTGTATTATCTAGGTGAATAGTATCTTCAAAGACATAAACCTTTTCACTTCCAAGCTTTACTTCAAATTCATCCTTATCTACTTGCTCAAGTGGAACACGATGCTTTAGGTAATCCTGAATCACATGATAAACTGTTGAAAGTTCCCCATCCCCCCAGCAAATAACCACACCATAAGGAAAAATAAAATACTCATTACTATCAATAACAATATAGGCAACTTCTCTGAGCTTTTTTAAACTAACAATACGACTTAGATCAATCGTATTACTAATCAAGTAACCATTACATTTCATATTTACTCACCAAGTATATAAGCAAAGATCAAAGGGGCAACAATACTTGCATCTGATTCAATAATAAATTTAGGTGTATTCTCATGAAGCTTACCCCAAGTTATTTTTTCATTAGGAACTGCACCAGAGTAAGAACCATAACTGGTAGTCGAATCTGAAATCTGACAAAAATATGACCAAAAAGGAACATCCTCTTCGAGATCTTGAGAAAGCATTGGAACCACACAAATAGGAAAATCCCCAGCAATTCCTCCACCAATTTGAAAGAAGCCTACCCCCTCTGAACCAGCATTCCCCTGGTACCATTTGGCGAGCCAAACCATATACTCGATTCCACTTTTCATAAGGCCTGGATTTAACTCTTCTCTAAGACAGTAACTTGCAAATATATTTCCTATGGTGGAATCCTCCCAACCAGGAACAACTATTGGTATATTTTTTTCTGCAGCAGCAAGCATCCAAGAGTTTTTAGGATCAATTTCATAATATTGCTCCAATTCACCACTAAGCAATATTCGGTACATAAATTCATGAGGAAAAAGTCTCTCCCCTGCTTTTGTGGCATCCATCCAATGCTGGTGTAAATGTCTTTGTAATTTTCTGAAAGCTTCTTCTTCAGGAATACATGTATCTGTAACCCTATTAAAGCCTTCTTCTAATAATTGCATCTCATCACTTGGAGATAGATCTCTATAGTTTGGAATTCTCTTATATGATTTATGAGCAACAAGATTCATAATATCTTCTTCTAGGTTTGCGCCAGTACAAGATATGATTGAAACCTTATCTTCACGAATCATTTTTGCCAATGAGATCCCCAGCTCCGCTGTACTCATGGCCCCAGCTAGAGTGACCATCATCTTTTTACCCGAATTAATATGCTCTTTATAGCCACGAGCAGCGTCTAAGAGGCTAGCAGCATTGAAGTGTTTAAAGTTAGTTTCCATGAATTTAGAAATAGTTGTCATATAGTCCTCACTTATCTGATTTATACTCCGCTTTTAAAAAAAAAGCTCTATAAAAATGATGTCCTACTCAGAGATTTTACATTTTTTTTAGGATAAGTTAGCTTAAGATGCGCTAAAAGATAGTCCAAAAAAGGAAAGCAAAATGACTCAAGAGCTCCCAAAAGAACTGATGCTAACTGGAGAATTAATTAATAAATATTGTACTGACCATAGTGATTCTGTAAGTGGGATTAATG
>CAJXHA010000014.1 GCA_913053615.1 uncultured Bacteriovoracaceae bacterium
ATACCTCCAGTTATTACCAGTGCTCCCTCCTTTAAAAGCAACACCAGCACCTTGAGTACCTTCAATAAAACCTGAACGTTTTTCATTTCTAACAGCATCATAAAAAGCAAAGTATTCTTTATACTCATGCCTTTGAACCATACTTTCTAATTCTCTTGGAGTATGTATAAACTTAAGCTTACTCTTATTTACACTGCCACCTCTAATATCTAACTCAGCATAGTCATTAAAGTTTTTAAAGGCATAGAAGTAATCTGAATTAATTAAACCATTCTCCTCTTGGGGATTATTACTCAAATACACATACGCATCTGCAACAGAGAAACAATTTAATGCCGATGTTGCAACTCGAGAATCAGGCGGAACGAATTTTGGATCAAAAAGTGAAACATAAGTACCTAAATGTTTCGATGTATCCCCTTGTGCCTTGGCCATAAAAATATGAGGCACAACTGAAATTCTTAATCCTTTATTATAAATATTTGTATGAGTACTATGAATTGGAGTATCTTTTTGATTACCTTTTAAAAGTGATAATACACTACCTACCCCTGTGGCACCTGGTGAATTTAAATAGTCATATTTTGAAACTCTTAATGACTCATTTCCAAAAGTATGGCGAGTGCTCTGATCAAGCTGATCAATTGTCATTGATTCATATTGTTGTCTGGCATCTATTCCTAAGTCACGACTTGTATACTCATTCATAAAAGGCACATTAAGAAATTGTTTTTTTGATGTACTTTGAAAGATATCACCTGTTAAAACGTCCGATATACTTGCTGAATAAAGACGGCTAAAGTGTTCGTAGTTAACATCTTCAAGTTTTAACATCAACATCGTCATGAAAAAGATTCTTTTAGCTGCCTCCATACTCGTCGTTCCGTAAAGGCCCATATTAATTTTTAGATCTGGTTTAAGCTCAACATCAAATGGCTGACATGAATAAGGTAGAACGTTAAAGAAAGCATAATTAATCTCTTCTACAATATCTGCAGGAGTTTTATCAACTTTTTGCCCATTAACCATTTTTTCAGTATTAAATCCAAGTGACTTTAATTGAGCTAAGAGATCTTCATGTTTTACTTGAAAACCTAGAGATAGAACACCTCGATTAATATTATTATAAAGTGCTTGAAAAATTTTGTGAGCATCTTTTAATCTTTGATCTGAACTATCTAATAAATTACCCACACGATGAAAAATATCAAGAACGGCACTTAAATTTAGAATATTCTGAGTACTCACTTCAGGAAGCTTTAAGGGAGCCTTAAAAAGACCGCTTTTAACATTAGTATTCAAATCATATGTAAGTAGTGAGGCACCACGTTTTGGTTTACATGAACCAAAACCTTCTCCCTTATAGTCTTCAATTTCTGGTGATAGTTCTGCGACAACTTGTATTTTATCATTTCCAAACCAGTTTTTAAGTCGCTTACCTTTTTCTTTTAAATCAATATATTTTCTAACCATACTAAGTACAGCTTCATTTGGCTCTCTTGACTCTTTCACGATAGGTGCAACAGAACAAAAGCTTTTAATATCTTTTAGGTTTAAATTACGAACAACTCCTCCCCCTTGACCTGAGATACGTTTGATCGCATTTACAATTTCTGAGTTACGAGGGTTACTCGCTCGAGTGATATATTGTTGTAAAGCACTTTGTCTTCTTTGATAGCGACTATTTCGTCTTAAGTTTGTGACATACTCCTGAACTTGTAGTCGATCATGAAAAAAGAATGCCAAACTTTCCTTAGAAAGATCGACACTATATTTTCCTTCACTGTTTTGGATACAACTAGTTAATGGCTTTAATCTTTCATAGGTATTTGTATCTGCAGGTGCATCACAAAAACCACGTACAATTATTTCATCATGTCGATTAGAGCTAAAGTATTGTCCATCTGTTCTCAATTTCAGTGGAAGATCTTCCTCTGAAACATACTGAGGTAGCTCAACATAATTCTCTTTTATGTAGCTTGATTGAAAGTAAGTATCACCCTCAACATTCTCTAACTCTTGTAACTTTAAAAGTTCATTAACTTTATGAGGGACTGCACTTATTTGTCTCTCCATAGCAGTAAACGCCGGTGAAACTGCTCCTTTTAACTCTTGAGCAAATTGTGTCACTCGTTGAACCTCTTCCTCAGTTAATTCTAAGAACTGAGTTTCACTAGGATAATTATCAACATCACAGACTTTTTCACGCAAGCGATTGTATTCAGTAGCTTGCATACCAGCTTTAACCGGAGCAACTTTACCATCACTTCCAAGTTCAAAAACATTCTCTGAAATATTAATCTGATCATTTACAAAGTCAGGGCAGATATAATCATTTGTTAATTGATTCTTAGCACTTAAATACTCAAGCTCACCAAGATCACAATAAGGGAGTTCCTTGGGGTTGAGATTATCCGCACCAAATGCAGTCGTCATCGCCAAAGAGCCTAGTAAAATCAGTGTGTTAACCTGTTTTCTCACTAAATTATCCTTATCATTTTATTCAATTCTTTAATTTTAGCATGATTAATTGGCACCTCTATCGGCATTTAAAACCTTAATGTTAACTAAAGAAATAGCTAATTACATGAAATCATTAAGGTTAACTGCTGGATTACCGATAATTTAGCAATATATATAGTGATTCTTAGTAAAATAATTAAAACAAATAATAACCGTAGTTTAGGAAAACTTATGATTAAAAAGGTCCAAGGTTTAACTAGCAATTTTTTGTGGATACTACTTTTCATCACAACTCTAGGGCACCTTGATGTGCTAAGAGCACAAGATACAGATGTCTACGAAGCAAATTCTAAAGCACTTTATGATAGTTTAGTTTTCCAAGGCTGTTCATGTCACAAGGCAACCGAAGTTGAATTAACAAGACAAATTGATATGTCAGCAACAGATGGTGCAACGAAACTAGAAGCAGATTTAGATCAAGTCTATACCGCTTGTAAGGCCGATGTCTTAAGTGCATTAAATAAAGTAAGAACTGAAAGAGCTGCTGATTTAAATAATTTTGTAGGAACTGGTTTTTTTGATCAACTAAGAGAATTGGCCCTAAATGAAATCAGAACGAATGAAAATATACTTAAACTTACAAATTCAAACCTAAATACTAACTCAACATGTAACTCAGCCTTAAATCAAAATTATACTCAATTGGCGAGTCAAATTGAAGAAGATCCTAATTCAACTTTAAATGAATGTTTTAATAAGCCAACTCTTGAAGAAAGAAGAGAGTGTCTTTATACTTATCGAACAAACCACTTAATCGATAGTTATACATATGTAACCTTCCCTAACCCAACTCAACAAGATCAAAGAGACTTAAATGAAGAAGTGACTGAAGGTTTTGTTATCAGTGACTTTGTTAAAGAAGAACTAGAAAATCAAAGACAAATTATTAATGGACTTATTAGCAAATTTTGTAAGTGTGATTACGTTAAAACCACAGCTCAACAAATTGAATGTGCAAAATTAATCCGAGATATTGCTCCGAGTGCAGAAAATCATGCAGCTCTTTCAGCTAATGAAAAGTTAGAAGCTTATATGGGAACTTTAATTTGTCGTGAAGGTGATAGTATAGCCGATGCACAACTTAGCGATGACTACCTTCAAAGCTGTCTTAAAGGTCAAGATAAAGCAAATTGTTTATCTAGACTTAACCAGAGACTTAAGCAACTATATTGTTTTGAAAATGAAAGTAATTGTGTGCAAGACTTAAAGAATATTGTCTTAGATTACAATCATAGGAAAGTTGTTGAGCCCTGTCGAGATGGCGAAAGAGTAGAGGGCTTTGACAGAGTACAATGTGAAGAAATCGCCGCTGCACAATTTCTACTAAATGCTAACTCAGCAAATTTCATCAAGTATCTATGCCCAGTTGACTGGGATGACTGTGAGGAAAGTACAACTAAGACGGGAGAAGAGCAAGATCAGTATTGTCGTAATAAGAAAGCTAATAGTGAATGTAAGGCCATTGTTGTTAATCAAATGCTTGCTCAAGGTGAAGCTGCTTACTCAAATTATTCTTTCCAGGGTGTTCTTAAGGGATTAACCAAGGACAAAATAAATAATAGTGATGACGGAAAAGGCTGTGATACTAAAGAGTCGGAAGTATGGCTACCAAGCTCTTCTGCTAGTAAATTTAGAACTGATAAAAGTAATGATGCATGTTTATTACAAAAGTTTGTTATTGAAAATAATATGAATCATATTGACCAAGAGATTATCACCATGTGTGCTCTTGATATTAAAGAAAAGAGTGTTGAGGATATTGCAAGCTTAGACGAAGCTGCAAAACAAGAATTACTGGCTCGCCCATTAGATGCTCAACAAGTTGCAAGTGCTGTGACTTGTTATTACGCAAAGAATATCAATATTGATGATCAAGCTTTAATGAGTGAGTTAGAAACAAAGTATTGTCGTCCAGAGCTCTATAGCTCAAAGATGTGTACTCCCGCAAAATGGACTAGTGATCAAAATGCATGCCGTAAAGAGTGTATGAATCGCTTACTTTCTAGAAGTTTTGCAGCTGTAGACCCAGAATGTATGACTGCTCACCCAGAAGATCCAGTTGCTAGAAAAATATGTTCTATTCGATCAAAGTTAACAAGCTTAGCTACAAATAATTTTCCTGTAACAAGTTGTTTTAATGAAGAGGCATTTCCAAATAGAGCTCAAAGACAAGAATGTATGGACAAAGCGAAGTCTCTAGAGGAAAGAATGCAGGAATGTATGCAGTCTCCTACTCCACTTGTATGTATTAATGAAATGATAGATAGTGGAGAGCTTGCAAATTATCATGATCAATCGTGTAGTCAAGAGGATCAATTACAAGGTAAATGTTTTAGTATTTTAAATGAATACGTTAACTCAATGCTCGCTTGGCAACAACCAGATTTATTACAAGTAGCCTCAGTTTCAACTTGTGTAAATGAAGGCTACGCAAATACACCAAAAGGCCAATTAGAATGTAAGATGATGAAGCTTTCTCAATATGGTTATAATAATAGAAACGCTTATATTGATCGTAACTTTTATTGCCAACAGGGCGAAGAAGTCAATGCAAGCTCACAGTGTAATGCCTATAATGTTCCCTATGTACCAGCTAGTCCTACAGATGGCCTAGCACTACTAGATGATGTGGGTGCTCAACCAGCTCCTGCTCCAGCACCAGCTGGAAATCCGAGTCAGACAAATGGAAATGGAGCTGCTGCTCTAACCACATTGGCCGCAACCACAGGTGCTACCAATGCAAACCTTGGTGGAAGTGGTGGCGAAATTACAGCAACAATTGATGGAAGAGAAATTAGTGCAAATAGATCTTCACTTTTAAGTGGTGCTCGTGGAGATGGATTCTTTGGCTTTATCAAAGACTTTAGATATTTAAAATTTATGGGCAAGAATCATCCACCAGTTTGTAGGGCCTTAGGTCGAGCAGCATTTGTGCGCGTATTAGGGACAGTTGGTGGTGTACTTACAGCATATGTAGTGCATAAGAATGTAATGAAAAAGTACAAAGAAAAACAAGAAGAGCAGCAAAACCAAAGTGATGATCCCAATAATACGTCTCTTAAAAATGAAGGGAACGTACAAGTTACAGCGATGGATCATATTAAACAAGGTTACAAAGGAGCCCTTGCTGGTCTAGGTGTAAAAATGGCCTTTAATTTAGTTGCACGAGGAGTTGCCAATACAGCTTTAACAACTGAACAATCTAGAGTTGCATCTGGCCAACCCCCTACTGTTTGTAGGGCAGAGGGAGAGGATCCAAATGATACCATTAATAATGCAACAAATAATGAACCTGAAGAAAATGTAGAGGCCAGAATCATTATTCCACAAAAGAAATATGAAAAATACTTTAATCAACAAATTGAACAATCACAATCTGTTGCAGAGGTGAAGCTTCACTTTGAAGAATACTCATCAGTAGTTTTTAATCAACGTCAGTCATCTTTAAGTGAAAAAGAATATAATGATAAAGAATTTCAACTTATGTTAGAAGATGTGGTGACTATGAATGATCCAGAGACACTTGATTATATTAAGTTTGGATTTAAAAATATGATTAGTACCACGACAAATCTCATCATCCCAAAAGCACATGCTGAAATGAATATGATGCAAATTATCCCTATGATTACCTTACTTGCACCACTACTTAATAGAAGCAGTAGTGATAATAATGATGACAATACAAGCTCAAACGGTGCAGCTCCAAGCAGAAATACAGCTGCTGCTCAGGCCATAAATGGACCAACTCAGGGAGATGCAACAACGATTGGAACAGAGCTTGTTCAAAGATCAGTCGAAAATGATACAACAGATCGTCAGATGGCAGTCGACAGGCAAGCTGAAATTGATGCAATAAATACTGCAATACAAAACTTTGAGAACAATTCAAACAATGGAGCGAATAATTAAATAAGAATTAATCAAGTTGTTATTATGTTGAAGTTATTAATAGTTTTCATTTACACTTTTAATTTACATGCTCAATTAGCTGGTGTGCCGGAAAATAGTACAACCCTTCCCTGTATCAATCAAAAAGGACAAATGGACTTTAATTGCCAATGTCGCAAACAGAAAAAATGTATGCGTCCTCTTGAAAAATCAGATAAAGCAGGCCTTGTTAAAATGAATAAAGAAGTTAAAGGCGGTTATGTTATGAAATTCTTTAAAGAAGGAATCCCTGCTTATAAACAATACGGAAAAATACTTAACGGCCAATTTGATATGTCGAAGTTTGATACTGATAAAATGCGAAAGATGAATGAAAAGCTTGAAAAAATAAATGCTAAATTAAAAACAAAAGTTGAAGCTAGATATAAAGCACTTGGTATTAAGCCACATAAAATAGATGACCGTATAAAGGCCATGGATAAGAAATTTGAACAAAGACTTGGAAAAGAAAACCTTGAAGATATAAAGAGCGGAAAAATTAAACTTAATATTCCAGCACTTATCGAATCAAACGGTGCTAATATAGCAAGCAATCAAACACAGTCGAGCCCAAGTAACTCAAACAAAAAGAAAGTTGTAAAAAAACCTGAAGACAATAAAGAAAAAGAAATTAAAAGCATGTTAAAGCTTGAAAAAAGAAGACCCGGACGTTTTAAAGACTTTGATCAAGAAAAGGCAATTATTCTTTCTAAAAAAAAGTTTAAGTTTGATACAATTATTAAAGATCCAAAAAGAAATATTTTCTTTTATATAACCAAGGCCTATCGCGGTCAGATAAAGAACCTCGACAAGAAGGCAATGAAAAACTTCTACTTTGATGATCGTAATGAATTAATTCAAAATAATTTAGATATTGGATATAACCAGAGTGTTAATAACTCACTATTGGACTAGATATCAAGTTTCTGATATGAGCTAATATAGCGTTTATTTTGATTCATTGTTTTTGGCAAACAAACTAGAACAAAAAATACTTATCAAAATTAACTTATAGAAATTTCAAGGTTTTTCTTAAGGGTAAATATTATTTGTGAGTTTTAGCTCCAAGATCTTTGAGCTCCTCTACGCGATTAATAAGATTTCCTTTACCATCTTGAATACGACTCATTGCTTGAGCAAATTGATCCTGAACTGAGCTTAAGCCCTTAGAAACGGATTGAATATCAGAGTAAAAAGTTTGGAATTTATCATAAAGAAGGCCAGCTTTCCGAGCAATTTCCTCAGCATTTTCATTCTGTTTATTAATACGCCATAAACTTTGAACTGTTCTTAAAACTGGCATTAGCCCAAATGGACCGGTTAATATGATCTTCTTTTTAAAACAATATTCTAGGAAATCACTATCATAAGAGAGAAGAATAGAGATAACTTTTTCAATGGGAACAAACATAAGAACAAAATCCGGGGAATTAACTCCCTCTAGTCCCTGATAGTTTTTCGCACTTAAACCATCCACATGGTTTTTCATAGATGTCTTTAATTCTTTTAAAAGTGACTCTTCATTGTCATGTTCACTACGATTAACATATTTTTCATAAGCAATAAGACTGACTTTTGAATCGACAATCAAATGGGCATCATCAGGAAGAAAGACCACAAGGTCTGGCCTAAAGTTTTTACCTTCACTATCTTTAAAATTGATTTGTGTTGAATATTCTCTATTCTCTTCAAGTCCAGAAAGCTCCATAATTCGATTGAGTATCATCTCTCCCCAATCTCCTTGAACTTTAACATCACCTTTTAAGGCTTTAGTTAAATTATTCGCTTCTTCTTCAACTTTCTTTGTTTGTAGCATGACATGTTGTAATTCATTTTTTAAGAGCGTTGTATTTTCAATCCCCTTTTCATTTAAGGTTGAGATAGCTTTTTGATATTCACTAATACTGCTTTTTAAGGGATTTAAAATTAGTTCAAGTTGTTCTTTGGATTCATTTAATAGAGCTTGTTTAGATTGATCAGTAATATCTTTAAGCTCTCCACTCTGTGATTTTGAGAGAGACTTAAAAAGAATTACAGCGATCACACATGTGATGATAACACCTGTTAATAGGCCATAGATAAAAAGAGTCATTACTCTCCAATAACCTTAATCATACGTAACTTACCAAGTTTAATAATATATTCTTCACCGGCAGCAACTTCTAAGCTTTCTTCTTTGTGGGCCTTAAAATTAATTTTCAAAGCATTTTGCTTTATAAGTCTTCGACCTTCACCATTAGATTTTATAAATTCAACACTTGATAAGAACTCTAATAGTCTTAATTCACCAGCTGGTACTTTTGCCACTTGAATATCATCAGGAACTTTATTCTTAGAGAAACGCTCTTCAAATTTCTTACGCTCCTCTGCACCAGTACCCTTAGGGTGGTAATAATCAACAACCTCAGCAGCAAGCTCTTTCTTAGCATTCATAGGATGAGCACTTCCGTCTTCAAGACTTTTAATGATTGCACTTACTTCATCAGCACTTCTTCTACATACAAGTTCATAGTAGCGTTTCATTAAATCATCTGAGATAGACATCATTTTACCAAACATATCTGTAGGTGTGTCATCAAGTGAAATATAATTATCAAGTGACTTTGACATTTTTTGAACACCATCAGTACCTTCAAGAATGGGAAGAGTTAAAATACACTGAGGTTCAATATTATTTGCCTTCATGAGATGACGTCCCATAAGAAGGTTAAAGGTTTGATCTGTACCTCCAAACTCAACATCTGCTTTAAGTTCAACTGAATCATACCCTTGCATAATAGGGTAAATGAATTCATGCATGTGAATTGCCTCTTGAGCTTTATATCTTTTAGAGAAGTCGTCACGCTCTAGCATTGAACTTACCGTCACCTGTGCCATAAGTTTGATGATATCTGTTGGAGCAAGTTTTGATAGCCAGTCATTATTAAAAACGACTTTAGTTTTTTCCATATCTAAAACTTTACCAACTTGTTCAGCATATGATTTTGCATTTTCAACAACTTCTTCACGAGTAAGAGCTGGACGAGTTTTACTCTTTCCAGTCGGGTCTCCAATCATGGCAGTGAAGTCACCAATAATAAAATAAACCTCATGACCAAAATCCTGCATTAAGCGCAGCTTCTGTAATACAACTGCATGTCCAATATGGATATCAGGACGTGAAGGATCTGCACCTAGCTTTAACTTTAAAGGTTGATCTTTCTCGTAACTCTCTTTAAGTTTTTTTACAAAGTCTTCTTCAGGTAAAAGATCGACAACGCCTCTTTTAATTTCTTTTAATTGTTCATCAGGTGTAGCTGTAATTCTTCTCATTTAAAATCCTGTCATATTTTTGCGAACACGATCCATAGTTGTTGTCGCAATTTCACGTGCACGATTTGCACCATCTCTTAATACTTCATCAAGATAGGCCTTATCATCCATTAATCTATTGTATTCATCTCTTGGCTTTGAAATATAATCATTCACCGCCAAAAATAACTCTTGCTTTGCTTCTCCCCAACCAATACCTCTTTGGTACCACTCAGTTAAACTTTTAACCTGCTCATCATTTGCAAAAAGTTTATAAAGATCCATGATTAATGAATCATTCGGGTCTTTAGGTGCCTCAGGTGGTTGTGAGTCTGTTTTAATTTTCATTATTAGTTTTCTAAGTTTTTTCTCTGGTACAAAAAGTGGAATCGTATTGTCATAACTCTTAGACATTTTCCTTCCATCAAGACCTGCGATATAGGCACCATTTTCTTGTAATACTTCTTGTGGTTCTATTAAAGTTCCCTCTCCAAAGTACTCATTAATTCTTTGAGCGATACTTCTTGCGATCTCAACATGTTGTTTTTGATCCTTCCCAACTGGCACGAAGTTAGTATCATACATAAGAATATCTGCGGCCATTAATATAGGATAAGAGTATAGTCCCATATTCACACCATAATCAGTGTCACGTTTTTCATCTGCATTCTTTTGCACTTTATCTTTATAAGAGTGAGCTCGATTCATATCTCCCTTAGGAGTCATACAAGAGAGTAACCATTGCAGCTCAAAGATTTCTTTTACATCACTTTGTTTATAGAAAATTGATTTCTTAGTATCTAATCCAAGTGCAATCCAAGTTGCAGCAATTGAATAAACATTTTCATGAAATTCTTTAGGGTCACGACTTGCTGTCATCGCATGATAATCAGCAATAAAGTAAATAAATTGAGCAGCATCTTCATTATTAGAAAAATCAATTGCTGGACGAATTGCCCCTAGTAGATTTCCAAGATGAACCATGCCGGTTGGTTTAATGCCTGTTAAATACGTTTTCATAGAAGATCCTTATGAAGTCTCTATGATGCCAAAATCAGGCTATTTTGGCCATGAAATCAAAAAAAAAGGGCCTAAAACTAGGCCCCTTCTTATATATTGCATGTAGTTAATTATTAACGACAAGATCTTTTTAACTTAAGCTTTGCTCCAGTCACATCTGAACCAGATCCATACTTAGTTAAAACAGTACAACCAGCACTAATTCTAGTTGGCATTAGTGTTAAGTTACCATACTGATCTAATGAGAAATTTAAAACATCATTTCTATTATAGTTATCAAAAGTTAGTGTGAAGTTCTTTGAAACAACGTCATCAACATAGTACGGATTAGTACAAATTGTTCTTGTACAAGTTCTTGGGATTCTTCTTGTTCTCCAACAACCAGTATCAACTCTATGACTTCTTCCAGTTCTAACTACAACTCGACCTGTAGTTCTTGATCTTCCAACTGTTCCGCCTGGAGGATTATATCTTGGACCTCTCACAACTACTCCACCACCTCTTGGGTGACGTGGGTAACCAATTGGACCACCATAGCAGTATGGATCATAATAAGTGTCTGTTTCACTACAATCATATCTTTCTCTTCTTTCGTCTCTTGGCTCACACATCTCACGAGTATAAGTTACAGGTACGATTAAATTGATAGAGTTTGGAGTGTAAGCAGTTTTCTCTAGTGAAGCAGTACTAGATTCTAAACGAACTGAGTTTCCTTCTAGAACTACATAATCATTTGCCGATGCACCGATCGCAAATAATGCTACTAATAATAAGTATTTCATTTTTTATCTCCTTGATAGATAAGATCACATCTATTTATACATTCATAATCATTATTGGCCTGTCTTCTAGTGGCCAGTCTAATTCCTCTTAAGTCTGCTTCGATATCCTTAATATCTGCATCTCCAGGAGTCACTAGATCCCATAGTTCTTTTAAGATCCCTATACTTAAACTTTCATAGCCTCCACAACGAAGAGCAATCTGACATGAAAGTGCACAGTGCATGAACTTGTCATTCTTTCCAAGAGCAATAATGTCATCTTTTAAAATTTGAGATTGAACGATGGCACAGATTGGAATACCTGTTACTCCTGCAATTTCCTCAGGAGATTTTTCAGACATTTCTGCAGCAAATAGAAAACTCGTTAAGAGCGAAAGCATTACTAATATTTTCATAGGCACCTTCTACCTCAAAAGGGAACGCGGAAGTAGTCATTTAGTAGAAAATACATACTATAGGCAAAAAAAAGCCCCTAGATTGCTAGGGGCCTAAAGAAAAAGCTATTAAATATTAACTACTTACAGTTCTTACACTTAATATATTCAACTTCTTTATTTTGTTTTTCAGCTTTAATTTTTAGTCCCTCAATGAGTTCATCCATTGCATGGTCCATATAACTAACGCCACTCATATCGATGACGAGTTTTTTATTAATATTTTTAGACTCTAAAATGTTTGCAACACGTGGAAGATTAATAAAAGAGAACTCACCTTGAAAAATAAATTTTGATTCGTTTTCATCTTCTGTATGTTCAACATTTCCTGAGTGAACTTGCCATAAAAGTTTAACTAAAGATAATGCGAAACCTAGGATAACTCCTGCAAGTAAATTAATAAAAACAACTCCACCAATAGTAATGATGTAAATTGCCGCTTCACTCTTTCCATATTCTGCAAATGCTTTAACTGCTTTAAAATCAACTAATTTGTACCCAATATATACAAGTATAGCCGCAAGTGCTGCTTTTGGAATAAAGGCCAAGAGTTGAGGGAAAATAAAAAGAACAACAAGTAACCACACCCCGTGAAGTATTGTTGCTCCCCTTGTCTCTCCACCTGAATCAACATTGGCACTTGAACGAACAATCACACCTGTAATAGGAATTGCACCCAGAATCCCCGCGACAGCGTTACCAATCCCCTGTGCAAAGAGTTCTTTATTATAATTAGATTTATGACCAACCTTCATTTTATCAGTTGCTGTAACACACAGAAGAGTTTCCGTGGTTGCAATAAAGGCCACAATCATCCCTTCCCAGACATAAGCTAACTTAAAGCCAGAGAAGCTATTCCACATAAAACCTTCACTCATAGTTGCAAAAAGATTTGCTGGAATTTTAACTAAATTGATATCAATCTTTGCAGCATAAGTTATTGTTGCAGCAGCGATAATGGCAATAAGTGGAGCTGGAATTGGGTTTTTCCATTGCTTATCACGAACATAATTCCAAGCAATAATCATAAAGATAGTCAGAAGACCAATCATCCCCGCTTCAATATGTTGAACACCTTGAGAAGCATCAAAGACACTTAAAAAAGCACTTGGAATAGTGATTAAGTTTTGAAATCCATTTTCTTTTGGAGCATCATCAAGCATTACGTGAAATTGACTACTAAAGATTAGCACACCAATACCTGCTAACATACCTTTTACTACTGAAGGTGATATTGCTCTAAATAATGGTCCCATTTTTAAAAATGAAAAGACAACTTGAAAAAGCCCGGCAAATAAAGTGATCATGGCGAGTCCACCAAGTCCTTCAGCCTGAACTAATTCATATACAATTACTGCCAATCCAGCAGCTGGCCCAGAAACTTGTAGAGGTGAACCAGTAAAGGTACCGATAACAATCCCACCAATAATTCCTGAAAGTAAACCTACGATTGGAGGTACTCCAGAAGCAAGTGCAATCCCCATACAAAGAGGAAGTGCGACTAGAAAGACTACAGTTGAAGAAAGTAAGTCTTTTAGAAATAAGTTCTTATTATATTTATTATTCATTTATATCTCTCCTATAGAGCATCAATTGTATCAACAACTTCAACAGAACCTGTTTCTAAAGTGTAATACCAACCATGGATTTTAAGTTTTCCTGCTTTTACTTGTTCTTGAACAAAGTCATAAGAAAGAACATTTTTCATTTGATTTCTAACGTTAGTGTGAATTGCATCAACCAACTCTAAACCTTTCTCACGAACAGTTGCCTGAAGGTCAGCAAATTTTCCTAAGTAATTATCAATGTATTTTAGTTGATTGCGATCGACACCACTGCAAGCAGCTGTCACAAGACCACAGTGAGAGTGACCACAGATTACAATTTCCTGAACCCCAAGAGCTTTCACAGCATATTCAAGAGTCGCTTGGTCAGCATCACCATTCTCTTCATTTGCTGGAAGAATACTATTACCAGCATTACGAATAACAAATAATTGTCCGTAATCAGTTTGCGTCATATCATTGGCACAGATTCTAGAATCTGAACAAGTGATAAATAAAGTTGGTGGACTTTGACCATCTTTTAAAGCCGCAAGTTTGTCTTTAATTTCTGGTACACGTGTTTCATTAAACTTTTCATAACCCTTAAACGCAGTCATGGTTTTCTCCTTTAATTTTGAATTTAGTAATATGATTTTTAATATTTTTTAGACAGAAAAAGAATATTCTGGTGGCGGTATGATTATTTCAAAATAAACATCAAAAGTATTTTGCTTTGGCTCGGTAAACCCAACTAGCTCTGAGTTAAAAAATTTTGCGCTATAAGAACTATGAATAGAAATAAAAACTTTATTCTCTAAAGTTTCATTCTCATGGGTTTCGCTCCCCTCAGAACAATCTCTTGTTTCATGGGTAGACTCTACAAGATCACAGCTATAAACAGAGATAGCATTTATTGATAGAAGACTTGCCAGGGCGAAAAATGTAAAAATACGTATGATTCCCATAAAGACATAGTATTACATAAATTCACCCTTTTAAATGTCAATTTAGCGTTAAAAAGCTAAATTTTACTCATTTTACAAAGAAACTGCATTGTAAATTCAGATACTTACAATCTAAAATACTTCACCTTAAATTCTGTCGCATAAGAATCTAAGTCAAGAATCTTTAGAATATGATCTGTGGTAATTAAAAAGTAACTCTCCACAATATCTAATTCCTCAACAATCTCAACTTCCTTAGAAAGAATTTCATCATAAAGGCCAATCTTTGGCATCACAACATAGCCACAACTCTTCTTAGCGTAGAGTCTTAAAAGAGATGTATCATCAATGATTGATTTCACCTGGGCTTGCGGATAATTCTTTTCCACAAAGCTGCGAATATAATTAAGACTTAAGGAGCTACAGTTTTGTAAGGAAAAAGGAATTTCTTCTCCTTTTGAACAAAGACTACTTCTTGCGACCACATAGGGACTCTCATGCAACTTTAAAACTTTTAATGATTTGTCTGCTGGAATTTCTAAATCATTTGTAATAATAAAATCGTACTTAAAGTCTAAAAGACCTTTTAATAATTCAGCATGACTAACTGATTTAATACGTAGATTAATTTCACTACTTAAGAGCTCTGACAAAAATAAGTACTCAAGATGCTTTGAAATATTAGCACTAACTCCACACTTAAAGTCACTAATTGCACCTAGCTCTTTTCCCCCCTTAATCAGACGATCTAATTGATTATACTCAAAGAAAATATTATCACAGTGTTTTTTTAGCAATACACCCTGATCAGAGAGCTTTAAGCTTCTCCCCTTTCTAAAAAATAACTCCTCACCAATATTACTTTCTAATTGTTTTATTTGCGTACTCAGACTTGGAGAAGAGATCTTCAACTCACTTGCTGCTTTTGCAATAGACTCAGACTTTGAGACAATCCAAAAATAAAATAAATGATTAAAATTTAAACTATTCATAAATACCACCTAAAGGTAAAAACACCTTTTAATAAATAAAGATTAATTTTTAGTCTTTAGGTAAGGTCAGGTGGTGGTATTATAATCCGAGGATAGAACGTATTCTTGTACAGATCTTTTAAAATACTATTAATATTTAGTTGATTAAAATGAACTACAACTAAGCTAGAAAATAATTCTTTAAGAAGAACCTCTTCTTCATGTTCTTCTTCAAAGACTTGAATTAGGCTTGCAAACTCTATATTATTCGGAACAATTGTGAGATTAAGTACTGGACATGCCAGAGGTAGTACAACTGTGAATATGAGTAGGTATCTTAATAAAAATCTCATAGCTTATTATATTATGTTTAAGTAATTTTTCCTATTATATAAAAGTTCATAATAAGTTAACTATAGGTTAATAGTTAACTTATTAAAATCCCTCTACCCTTAGACAAAAACTAATAGCCACTAAGATTTTTAAGAATATTATAATTTTCAAATAGATATATCATTTATAAATGTTAAAGAGTATTCCATATGAATTTTATCTGTGTGCAATATTTTGGGTTTTACTCCTATTAAACCAGATATTGCACATAGAGCTCAAAGTCAGAAAAGGCACTTCTGCTGGTGCCCTAGAGAATAATAATGATACCTCTAAGCTATAATTCCCTAAATACAAAATTCGCTAGTTTCTTAATGTTTGCAGCACCTTTTCAAGCAGGCTATGTCAATGTTGGAGCATTTCATATAGCTGATGGATTCTTTGTATCTCACGTTACTGGAACTGGTTCAATGATCGGTATGGGAATTGGAAAGCTAGACCTTACGGTTTTTATC
This sequence comes from uncultured Bacteriovoracaceae bacterium, assembly GCA_913053615.1. Taxonomy (GTDB): domain Bacteria; phylum Bdellovibrionota; class Bacteriovoracia; order Bacteriovoracales; family Bacteriovoracaceae; genus UBA845. The sequence goes on from CAJXHA010000014.1 coordinate 16,285, forward strand.
ACCTTTTTAACAGTTTTAGTCTCATTTATTCTTGGTGCAGCACTTTCAGGTTATTATTTAAAATACTACACTGAAACCAATAGAAGACCACGTTACTCACTAGTTATGTTTATAAAGTTTATCTTTTTTGGTTTTGTATTAGTTCTATCTGAGTTTGATTTATTCTATACTTCAAAAGAGGTTCTTTATGTCTCTCACTTATTAATGCTCTTTTTATTATCTTTTTGTTGTGGAATCCAGAACTCATCTTCTTCTTTTGCGACAAAAGGCTTTTTAAAGCCTACCCATATGACCGGTCTATCAACGGATCTTGGTCTTAATCTATATCAATTATTTGTTAGAACTAATGATGATGAGTTTAATAATCTAAAGAAGAGATTTTATATACTAATCAGCTTTATTATTGGTGGGACTTTCTCAGAGTTGATTTTCTCGATACAAGGGCATTATGGCTTTTTATTCCCATTTCTTTCGGCTTTTATTTTCTGGTTTTACTCACAAGAACATTTAACCCGCTTTAGGCTTTCTCCACACTTTTTAAAGGTAACATTTAGCGTCTTATTTATATCAACCCTTGCTATAGGTATTTTAAATTTCACACAAAACTACTTTAATTAATGCTAATTATGATGAATATCATTGCCAAAGTTAGTTTGAAAAAAGTAATTTAAAAGGAAAAGGGTTAAAATGAAATTACTATTAAAAATCTTTCTTATGCTAACGATTACAAGTTGTGCGACTCAGTCTTATCACATTGAAGAACTAAGCGATTACTCTTATAAGCGTTATGAGGAAATCCAAGTTTATGTAAATAACCTTATCGACAATCATAAGGACTATTCAAATGAGCAGAAAAGAGATCTTAAAAAAGTATTAAAGAATAGTTTAGACAAGAGTCGTGAAATTAAGATTCAAGAGTCAAAAACTGCTCAGTTACTTTTAGACTCTCTAATCACGGAAAATGCTGACCTTGCTAAAATTAATAAGCTTAAAAAAGAAATGACTTTTCTCTATGACAAAAAAGAAGAGCTTTTTCTAGACACTGCCAACAAAATTAAAAAGATTGTTGGTATTAAGCAAACAAACCATGTACTCACCATGGAAATCAGTCCATTCATGCAATAGTATAAATACTACATACTTTAGATACTAAGCCTCCACTTTGGAGGCTTTTTTTATGCTATCTCACTGAAAATACAAGAATTTTTCCCCTCACAGATAAGTAACATTTTTTTGTTACCCAATGTTACTCGATTTGAATACCTAAATTAGCAATAATGACTCTATTAAAAGTTAGACATTTCAAATTTGCTTATTAAAGGAGACAGAATGAAGAAATTATTAGGTTTGGCATTTGTATTTACGGCATTACTAACTCAATCACCGGCAATGGCAGAAGACGAACTATCAATTGCAAAAGAAAAGAAAGTTCAAGAGGCCGTTGAAAGAGAAATTATTCGAATTGAATCGATGGAGTCTACCCCAGAGCTTGTTGCTTACTTAGAAAATAAGTGTAATGAGGTTGCGGCCAATAATACGACGAGAGAGTTAGCTCCGGAAATCATGAATGATTGTTATTCCAAAATTGAAAGACTTGAAAGTGTTGGTGATTTAGAGATTGCAAAGAAAGTTCTTATTTCTGATCTTCAGAAAACTCAACAAGCAAGAAACCTAATGTTTGGATTTACTAGAGATACAATTGATCACATGTATGGACCTGGTGACTTATTAGTAATCTGGCTTCCATTTGCTATGATAATTGATACTGCTTTATTACCATTTACATTTGTTGGAAGTTTATTAACAGGATTCTAATACAACTTAACTGGCCCTGAGAAATCAGGGCAATATCTGGAGGTCTTATTATGTTATTTATCATCTTCACAATTCTTTTTAGCTCTGTTGCTATAGCTGAATTTGATTATGATAAATACTCACTACCAACAGATAATAACTATGCAGGGAAGACATTTATATTTTGGCTTAATGGAGATAGCAATAGATTTAGACCAGAAATTTCTGGTTCAAAAAAACAGGTAAGAATTGATAAAGTAGATGCTGAACGTATTACAAACTACGCACAGGATTGTGCCTGTAATGTCATTTTAGTTCACGATCAAAGGGGTAAGGATCGCTTTTACAACTCAAGTAAACACTTTGGATCATATATTAAAGTGTGGAGAAATGGAACTTTGCTAAGATTCGGTCGTTCGAATCGCTTGAAAGCTCGAGAGGTAAATCAAGATGCAGAGTTTGTTGAGAGTTTTCTCCACTTTTCCAAAGAGCTATTCCCCAACTCTGAATTCTACTTTACTTATAGAGGGCATTCATTTTCACACTTTAGTGAGATGATGCCCTTTGATTACTCTCACCCAGAGACTCGCTTTGAGCATGCAGATTTTATCAAGGCAGTAAGTAATTCTGGAATTAACTTTAAAGCAATTATTTTTGCCGCTTGCTCTATGGCACAAATAGATTTGGCATTAGGGCTAGTTGATTATGCTGATTATATGCTGGCCTCACAAGTAGACATTTACGAGTCTGGTGATACTGGCTTTAACTTCAATTTTTTAACCACAATTAAAGAAGACTCAAGTGATGAATCAATCATACAAGAAATTTATCAAAGTCTATTAGGGAACTTTAAAAGTGTTAATAATGAGAATGCATACTTACTTGAAACACCAACAAGTTTGATAAATTTAAAAGAACTAACTTTTGAAAAAGAAACACTCACGCTAATAAATGGGATTATTTCAGAAAACTATAATAACTCTCCAGAGCTTTTTAAAGCGTGTAAAGTCGTAAAGAGAATTTCACCACGTTACTTTGAGGAGTTAAATAAAGAAAGTAGCGAGAGGGCACAGCTTATGCAAGAGTATCTCATTCAACATAATGCTAGCTCAGAACTTGATCTAGTATGTGCCATGAGAAAAGTGAATATTGATGAAAGTTATATCCAAGACCTTAAAAGGAGTATAAGTCTGCTAGACCCTTCACCGGCACTTGATAAAGATGGAGTGAGTTTAATACCAAGCTTATAAAACAGACATAAAAAAAGCACTTTCATAAAGTGCTGTATCTTAACTTAATTTTTCTTATATTTATTTGATGATGCTCTAACTAAAAATTGGTTGCGGGAGCAGGATTCGAACCTACGACCTTCGGGTTATGAGCCCGACGAGCTACCAGACTGCTCCATCCCGCGTCAGTTAGATTGTTTGAACTTTATAAAACATATTTATTACAATGTCTAGTACTTACTACGTTAGATTCAAGAATTTTTAAGTACTTATGCACAAATTAAAAGTTATTTACTCAATCATAAACACCTAAATATACATGAAGTTGTTCCGATAAGCTAAGTGTTAAAAGCACCTATGAGGAGAAAATGATGGATAAAAGGTTTATGGACTCTAAAAAAATTGATCTTAAATTCGATACTACAGAACTTAATGCACAACAAATTAGACTGGTAAAATCCATTGCAACCCTTCTAGGACATGTTTTAACTACAGACGATGAATCTGAGTACTTTGATGGAAGTGCCGAACTGATGCAATTAATTGCTGGAGCAATTAAACAATCTAACTTTAATAGTATTTGGTGTGAAAATAAAGATATTGAATATTCAACCCAGGCCCTCGAGTTCTGTCTCGATAGCCTAGGTGATCATATTTATTCAAAAAAAGTTGTTCGTTTAGATAATTAAAAATTCAAATATTACTTAGTCGCCGGAGAGCTTGTTGTTTCAGTATTCTTTCTGGCGTTAAGTCCTCTTATCGTTTCAAAATAAATTTCTTTTCTAAACTTTGTGAATTCTTTTGAGTCAGCAAGTGTTGTTTCCTTCTGAATCTTTGAACCTTTTCTTATATTAATACTCTTTTTTGGAGAGATATATTCAGTTCCACCATTTAAGGCCGTACCATCAGCTTTGATTCCAATGAACTTTAAAAGATCTGACTTAGAAATGTAGTTCCACTTTCCAGGAGCAACTCCATCAATAGCAAGGCCACCAATAGCAACACGCTTAAGCTTATCAATAGTCACACCACATGCCTCACAGATTCTTCTAATCTCTCTATTCTTACCCTCATTAAGCCTAAACTCTAGCCATGTCTTATTAGGTAATTGTTCAATTACACGTACACTCTTTGGCTTTAAGACACCATCATGAGCAGTAACACCTGCTTTAAGCTTTTTAAGAATAGCTTCATTTACTTTACCAAAAACTTTTACTTCATATGTTTTAGTAACATTAAAACGTGGGTGAATAATTTTGTTTGCGATATCCCCATCATTAGTAAGTAGTAATAACCCTTCAGAAAGATAATCTAACCTTCCCACAGGGAATACTCTGGTATTAATTGGAACTAGATCCATAACAGTTCTTCTACCTTCAGGATCATTCATTGTTGTTACATAACTTCTTGGTTTATTCAGAACGAGGTATAAGTGATCAACGGCCTCACGATCAATAACTTCATCATTAACCATGACTACGTCTTCTGTAGTATCAACTTTAGTACCAAGTTTTACACAGATATTTCCGTTTACTTTTACTTTACCTTGTAGGATTAAATCTTCGGCTTTTCTTCTTGAGGTGATTCCACAATCGGCGATATACTTTTGTAGTCTTATTTCTGACATCTTTTCTCCTTATCTGCCTCACGGCTGTTAAAATTTATGGATTTATAACGCACTCGCTAGGCTTTAGCAAGTGCATTATTTATTAAGATATCTATCTGAAATTATTAAGTTAAATTGGTCTATTCTTGGTCTTCTTTATCCGACTGAAGAAAATCAAAGTCTAAATCAAGATCCTGGGCAGTAAGATTTTTCAATGCTTCGTGATCAATATCCTCTTCACCTTCATTCTCAGAAGATTCTTCTTCAACTTCTTTTGCATTTAATTCATCAATATTTGAAATTGATTCCTCTTCCCCAAGACCCATTAAAGAGTCAAAAGCACTATCAAGTTCTTGAGATAATAATTCCTCTTCAGATTGGCTTTGTGCTTCTTCTAAATTAACCGCTTCTTCTAAGTTAACCTCTTCTTCAGCGTTAGTTTCATCTAGCATGAAGTTTTCAAATTCATCATTTGCACTATCAAGATTACTTTCAAGTGAAACAATTTCTGAATCATCAAAGTCTTCTTCTAAAGTAAGTTCTGCTTTTGGTAATTCACGAAGTTCATCTACAATATTAGATTCATCGTCATCAATATCAGGAGCATTAAATAGCTCATTAATTGAAATATCAACAGCCTTTGGATCAATAAAGCTCATTGGTAACTCTGAAAGTAATGACTCTTTATTCTGATCAGAGATTTGAGTAGCATTTACATAATCTTCAAGAATATCAAATGCACTTTTCTTTTCACCATCGTCATTGCTTCTTGATTTATCCATATCTTTAAGCGACTTCGTAAAGACAGTGTCTGCAGAGATCTGTTTAATGTTCTCAGTTAAAGTATCAAGCTCTTCTAATTCATCAAAATCAAAGATCTTCTTATCACCCTTATTAACAATACTCTTAATCTCATTAATACTTGCGACATCACTAGCAGTTGCTAATTCTAAGAGCTCTGCTTCACTCGGTAGTGCTTCAATATTTGGAAGGTTGAATACTTCTAAGAATTCATGAGTCGTTCCATAAAGACTTGGTCTTCCCATCTCTTCTGAACGTCCAACAATTCTCACAAGTCTCTTATCCATAAGTTGACGAATAATATGTGAACTATCAACACCTCTAATGCTTTCAACATCGGCCTTAGAAATAGGTTGTTTATACGCAACCATTGCTAACACCTCTAGAGCAGTAGGACTTAATTGCTGAGTTGTTACCTTAAATATATTTTGAATAAGTTTAGAGTAAGTTGCTTTAGTTCTAAATTGGTACCCTTCAGCAACCTCCATCAGTCTAATACCGTGGTGTTTCTGCTCGTACTCTTCCTGTAAACGAGATAATGATTCGTGCACAACTCTTAAGGGAAGATCTGTATCAATTTGATTCTTAATTTTTAAAAGATTAACTGGCTTATCACTCATAAAGATAATAGTTTCAACCGCACCACAAAGAGTCTCATAATTAAGACCTGTACGTGCTTGCCATAATTTATCTTCCTGATCTTTCTCATTAAAGAAATCAAGATCTAAGCTAAATTCTTCTTTGGTAAAATCCCAACTATAATCAATTACATTCATAAATCTTCCTAGTGAATATTCACTTCTTCAGTCTGTGCTTCAATTGTTTGGTTAGTATTAATATCTTCATTGCTAATAGATTCTTTTTCATCTTCAGGGTCAAAACCATCTGCAGTTTCAACATCAAAGGCATCTAAGCTATCAACAACATTTACATATATTTCTTGTGTGTCTTCGTTTTGAAAAATTTCAAGTTTTTTCAATCTGGCTAACTCTAATAGTGAAATAAATGTGATTACTGTTTCATCAGTTGATTCTCTATTATTAATAAGATCAGTAAGAGTTGTTTTTACACCCATACTTAATTTATTTTTTAATTCAATAAGCTTTTCTTTAATTGAAAGCTTATCTCTTTTTACAACCGTATATTTTCTTTGTTCACGTCTAAGGAAATCAATCATCACCTCAGTAAGGGCATCTAAAGACATTGGAGTAAGAATTGAGTTCTGAATTGCCTTTCTATCTACTTTTGGTTTTACAAAAATATCTTCATCACGCTTAGGAAGAGTCCAAAGTTTTTCACCAAGCATTTGAAATTTTTGTAACTCTTCGAGCTTTGAAATTAATTGTGCTTTAGAAGTGATCTCAAGATTATCAGCATTCTCAATTTTAATTTTATGCTCTTCATCTTCAGCAACGGTTTTAGACTTTATATAAAGTAGACTCGCGGCCATGTATAAATACTCACCAGCGATATCAAAGTTAATGTCTTTTAATTTATTTAAATAATCTAGGTACTGACCAGTAAGACGATTGATATCAAGTTCTTTGATATTCATGTCTTCTCTTTGAACTAAGTGAAGTAATAGACCTAATGGTCCATCAAAACGATCAAGCTTTACTTGAATATTGCTTTCAATCATTAAATTCTCTCAATCTCTGTGTGTGTTGCGACTTATATCCTATAAGTCGTTTCATTATATACAAATTAACTTAGCATCTGCAAAAACAAATTCGCAATAACTTGTCCTATAGCTACAAAGGGGTAAATAAAATAACTTAATATATGCACCCCAGCGATGCTTAACGCTATTAGTCCAAGGAAGATAAAATTAGCATAACGTGCTAATTCTTCATACTTTCTTAGCATTTCACCTTTTAAAAATGACGCAACCATCTTTGATCCATCCAGTGGTGGGATTGGAATTAAGTTAAAGCCGCCCAGCACAAAATTTATAACTAAAGAAAATTCTAATATTTTTGTCATTTCATTATGAAATGCGAAGTCTGGTGAAATGACTCCTGAAGTGAATAGAGCCCATATAAATGCTGAAATAATTCCAATGATAAAGTTGGCCAATGGACCAGCAAAGCTTACCCAAAAGATTCCTTTTCTAAAGTCTTTAAAATTGCGCACATCAACAGGAACAGGTTTGGCATAGCCAAATGCTCCCCATCCCATTGCCAATAACATTAGTGGCATTATCACAGTTCCAAACGGATCAATATGAGCTGCTGGATTAAATGTTAAACGACCACTTCTTTCAGCAGTATCATCACCAAAGCGCTTTGCCATATAGCCATGCGCCCACTCATGAGCAACGATTGCAAAGAGTAAACCGGGTAATGATTGTGTTAATTGTAATAAGAAAGCTTGAGTATCCATAAGAATGTCTATTTACCAAATCCTCTATTGTTGTGCAACGCTTGAAAGTAAATATATCCTTTTCTTAACTGATTCGATGCTTCATAATGTTTATATGCAAAAGAAAAAAGTTCAAGTCATTATCTATAGAGTTTTAGAGAATAATGAGAAAGAATTCTTATTATTAAAAACTAATAAGAGGCGTGGAAGTTTTTGGCAAAGCGTAACAGGTGGAGTTGAAAATGGTGAAGATTTTCTAAGTGCTGCAATTCGCGAAACAGAAGAAGAAACCAATTGCCAACAAAATCAAATTATAAAGCTTATTGATTTAGAGATGGATTTTGAATTTCATGATCAATGGGGCAATGATGTGCATGAAAAAGTTTATTCTTTGCAGGCAATCAAAGACTTTGAGTTAAAAATTGACCCAAGTGAACACGATGAATATCAATGGGTAAAAGCAAATGATATTAGTAATAGTTCAGTAAAATATGAAACAAATTACAAAGCGATAAAAAAGTGCATAGAAAGTTAATCATTCTACTTTCCATTTTCATTACTAACTCTTCCTACTCTCAGGAGTTGTTAAACTTAATTTCACCAGAGGATGAGGCCTTACTAATTGATGATAAGGAAATCGTACTCGGCCAACCACTTGATGATGAAGAACTTGAAAATCTTTCGACACTTAGAGATCGTGAAAAAGAATCAGTAGAGCAAATTGTAAATTCTAAATTTAATAAATACGATGAAAGGCAAAAAGAAATTAAGCAAGTGCAACTTGAAGACATTTTAAAGTCCAAGATCTTTAAAGGATATATTAATAAGGGTGTAAAACTTTTTAATATGGTTGAGCGCAAACAAGAAGTTTTAACTCAAAATATATATGTTAAGGCCTACTCTCTAACTGATATCGAAAATTACCACCTCATTCAAAATGAAAATGGAACTGTTACCTATAAAGTTAGAGCAAGTGAAATCGCACATATTGAAAACATCTCTAACCTCTATGAAC
>CAJXHA010000015.1 GCA_913053615.1 uncultured Bacteriovoracaceae bacterium
TTGAAGGTGGAGAAACAACTATTCCAGCACTTGATGCCTTAATCACTAAAGGTGTTGATCTTGGTGCTAGTGAATTTGTTTTTGGAATGGCCCATAGAGGACGCTTAAATGTACTCGCAAATATTATTGGAAAGTCTTACGAGTTTATTTTCAGTGAATTTCAAGGTGGAAATCCAGATGAACAACATACTGGTGGTGGAGATGTTAAGTACCACCTAGGTTATTCATCTATTCAAAAAACTGGAAACGATAAAGAAGCATATTTAAAAATTATGCATAACCCATCTCACTTAGAAGCTGTTGCACCTGTTACGCTTGGATATTGTCGTGCTCAAGCAGATATTCGTTATAATCATGATGCTTCAAAAATTGTTCCTGTTATGATTCATGGAGATGCTGCACTTGCTGGTCAAGGTGTATGCTATGAAACCCTACAGATGGCTGAACTTAAGGCCTATAAATGTGGTGGAGCTATTCACTTTGTCATTAATAACCAAATTGGATTTACCACTGACTTTCAAGATGGAAGATCATCTCACTACTCGACTTCATTAGCACGTGCACTTGAAGCACCAATTATTCACGTTAATGGTGATGATCCTGAATGTGTTGTCTACGCTATGGAATTTGCGATGGAGTTTAGACAAAAATTTAAGACTGATATTTTTATCGATATGGTTTGTTATCGTAAGCATGGTCATAACGAAGGTGATGAACCTAAGTTCACACAACCTCACCTTTATGGATTAATTGCAAAAACAAAGAACCCAAGAGAACTTTATATTAATTTCCTTAAAGAGCGTGGTGATATCTATGCTGATCTTGCAAAAGAGATGGAAAAAGATTTTAAGAGTGTTCTTTCAGATCGTTTTAATAATGTTAAAGAAAAGAAAATGCCAGTTAAGAATAAAGGCTATCATACTGAGTGGCTTGATCTTCGAAACCCACAAGTTGGTGATTTTGATGAATCACCTGATACTTCTATTGATAAGAAAAAATTAGATCTTATTATTGAGAAAATTACCCATGCACCAGAAGGCTTTAACCTTTTAAAGAAAGCAGGGAAAATTCTTAAAGATCGTGAGTCTGCCTATAAGGATGATAAATTAGACTGGGCCATTGCAGAGTTACTTGCTTATGGATCACTGCTTATGGATGGCTTTAATGTGCGCTTCACTGGACAAGATGTTATTCGTGGAACCTTCTCACATCGTCACTCAAAGATATTTGATGAAAAGACCAATGAGTCCTACTCAGGACTACAAAACCTTAAGGATGGACAAGGTCTTTTTGAAATTTATAACTCTCACCTCTCCGAATATGCTGTTTTAGGTTTTGAGTACGGATATTCTCTAGCAAGTCCGAAATCACTAAATATTTGGGAAGCACAATTTGGTGATTTTTCAAACACAGCACAAGTAATTATGGATCAATTCATTTGTAGTGGACACTCTAAGTGGAACAGAATGAGTGGATTAGTTATGTTGCTGCCACACGGTTATGAAGGTCAAGGTCCGGAACACTCAAGTGCAAGACCTGAAAGATACTTACAATTAACTGCTGAAAACAATATGATTATTGGAAATTATTCGACACCGGCCAATATGTTCCATGCACTTCGTCGCCAACAAACATTTGAATTCCGTGTTCCTATGGTTGTGTTCACTCCGAAATCCCTTCTAAGAGATGCTAATTGTATTTCAAGTGTAGATGAATTTGCTAAAGGTAAATTTCAAGAAATTATTGATGATGCAGATAATAACCCTAAGAAAGTTAAACGCGTTCTCTTATGTACTGGAAAAGTTTATTATGATCTTAAAAAGCATAAGGATGAAAATAAGCGCGAAGACATTGCATTGGTTAGACTTGAACAGCTTTACCCAATGCCATTAAATAAATTAAAAGAAATGATTCAAAAGTATAATGGAAGTGAATTTTTCTGGGTACAAGAAGAGCCAGAGAACATGGGATATTGGTCATACTTATTATCTCGTCACCCAGATATTTTTGTTAACTTTGGACTTATATCAAGACCTTTAAGTGCTACTCCAGCAACAGGTTTTGCTTCAGTCCATGCTAAAGAACAAAGTGATATTGTTAATAAAAGTTTTGAAAAATAATTAAGGATTAAAAATGGCTATTGAAATTAAAATTCCAAGTATCGGTGAATCGATCACAGAAGTAACTCTTGCATCTTGGCATGTGGCAGATGGAGACTTTGTTGAAGAAGGTGATATTTTAGCAGATATCGAATCAGACAAGGCGACTGTTGAACTTCCAGCTGAATCAAGTGGAACTATTACTTTAAAAGTTGAAGAAGGTAGTGACCTACCGATAGGAGCTGTTATTGCTGAATTAGCTGAAGGTGAAGGAAGTGCTAAGCCTAAAGCGCAAGAAAAAAGTGATGACAAAGCTACTGAAAAAAGTGATACTAAAAAAGAAGAAGCACAGGCTTCAGGAAGTGATAAAGATTTAAATCACCCAAGTCCTGCTGCTAAGAAAATTTTAGCAGAAAAAGGTATTGATCCAAGCTCAGTAAGTGGAACTGGCAAAGATGGCAGAATTACCAAAGCAGATGCTATGAGTGCACAGGCCAAACCAGCAGCAAGTAAGTCTGAAAGTAAATCAACGAGCGAGAGCGAAGCACCTAAGTCATTTGGTGGCTCAAGAGATGTTCGAGTTGAAAAGATGTCTCGTCTAAGAAAGACTATTGCTAAAAAGCTTACATCAGCGAAAAATGAAACAGCTATGCTTACCACTTTTAATGAAGTGGACATGAAGCCAATCATGGATCTGCGCAAGAAGTATCAAGATCAATTTGTAAAAAAATATGGAATCAAACTAGGTTTTATGTCTTTATTTACTAAGGCATGTACGATGGCCTTAGCTGAAATTCCTGGAGTAAATGCCCAAATCGATGGTGAAGAGATTAAGTATCACGATTATGCTGACGTTGGTATTGCAGTTAGCTCTGATAAAGGTTTAGTTGTTCCTGTACTTAGAAATGCTGAACAAATGGGCTTAGCTGACATAGAAAAAGAAATTGCAAGACTAGCGGGCAAAGCACGTGAAGGTAAAATAACTATTGATGAAATGAGTGGTGGTACCTTTACTATTACTAATGGTGGGATTTTTGGATCAATGCTTTCGACTCCAATCTTAAACTCTCCTCAATCAGCTATTCTTGGAATGCACAATATTGTTGAAAGACCATGGGTTGTAGATGGAAAGATAGAGATAAGACCTATTATGTATTTAGCACTATCATATGATCATAGAATTATTGATGGTAAGGAATCTGTGACCTTCTTAAAAACTGTTAAGCAATACTTAGAAGATCCACAAAGAATGATTTTAGAAGTTTAATTTTAAAAGGAATAATAATGAGTGAATTTGATGTAGTCGTAATCGGATCAGGACCTGGTGGATATGTATGTGCCATTCGTTGTGCACAATTGGGTATGAAAACCGCAATTATAGAAAGGTACCCTACTCTTGGTGGAACTTGTTTAAATGTTGGGTGTATTCCATCTAAGGCCTTACTTGATTCATCTGAAAAATACCATGAAACCGTTTCTACTTTTGATGTCCATGGGATTAAAGTAAGTAAAGTTGAAATTGATTTTAAGCAAATGGTTAAACGTGTTGATGATGTTGTCTCTCAAACATGTGATGGTGTTAAATTTCTAATGAATAAGAATAAAATTGAAATTTTTCATGGTCATGGAACTTTTAAAGACGATCATACTCTTACAGTTAGTGATGGTAAGTCTTCAACAGAAGTTAAGGGTAAGAAGTTTGTCATTGCAACTGGTTCTAAACCATCTAGCCTACCTGGTATTGAAATAGATAAAGAAAGAGTTATTACATCAACAGAGGCATTAAAGCTCTCTGAAATTCCAAAACATCTAATTGTTATTGGTGGTGGTGTTATTGGTCTAGAACTTAGCTCTGTTTATAAGCGTTTAGGTAGTAAAGTAAGTGTTTTAGAGTATGCTGATTCAATCATTGGTATGATGGATAAGGATATGGGAAAAAACCTACAAAAAGTCCTTAAAAAAGATGGTGTTGAATTCTATACATCACACCAAGTAACTGAGGTTAAGAACACTGGTAAAGAAGTAAGTGTTAAGGCCAAAGATCTAAAGAAAGACAAAGAGATTGAACTTAAAGGTGATTACTGCTTAGTTGCTGTAGGGAGAAGACCTTATACAGATAATTTAGGACTAGAAGCTGCTGGAGTTGAATTAGATGACCGAGGCAGAGTAAACACTAATGAGCACCTTCAAACAAATAAATCACATATCTATGCTATTGGTGATGTTGTTAAAGGAATGATGCTTGCCCATAAAGCTGAGGAAGAAGGAACATTGGTTGCTGAACTTATGGCCGGGCAAAAGCCGCATATTGATTATAACCTTATTCCTGGTGTTGTTTATACTTGGCCTGAGGTTGCAAGTGTAGGTCAAACAGAAGAGCAATTAAAGAACGATAAAGTTCCTTACAAAAAAGGATCATTTCCATTTAAAGCACTTGGTCGTGCCAGAGCAAGTAATGAGAGTGATGGCCTAATTAAAGTCCTCGCCCATAAGGAAACAGATGAAATCTTAGGTGTTCACATGATTGGACCTAGATGTGCAGACCTTATTGGAGAAGCAGTTCTTGCTATGGAATTTAGAGCGAGTGCTGAGGATGTTGCCAGAATTAGCCATGCACACCCTACTTATACTGAGGCGTTTAAAGAGGCCTGTCTAGCTGCCACAGAAGATAGAGCCATTCATATGTAAAATAAAATTGGGATGGTAATCAATCGATTATCATCCTATTATTTTTAATCTTCTTTGATTCTTTTGCTTTTTGAATTCTTTCTTGAAATATTTCTTCTTCAGTCTTTTTTATAATCACAGGCTTATCTTTTTCATTAGCTAAGCGCTCAAGCTCTTTCTTTTTCTCTAATTCAATATTTCGCTTTAGTCTTAGTTCATCCTCTAGCTCTATTCCATCAACAATTTTCTCTGTAAATGTTTTTCCATACTTTATTTGAGCGTATTCATAAAGTCTTTTTAATTGAGTTTGATTTCTCTCTCCTCTCTCTAAGTAACGAATCATCTCTTGAATATAAATCTTATCATTTGAATGCGAATAGGCACTGATTAAATACATCATACCAACTTGGCTAATTTGATCCTCATAAGGGAGTGCCTTAAATTCTTTATATAAAATTCTCGCCAAGGATACAGTACTTGGTCTAAAAGATATTTCTTTAAGATACTTATAGCGAAGAACTTGTGATTCATCATTTTGAAGATCTGTTACAATAACATAAGAATAGATAAGGCCTCTTTGCTTAGTAAGAACTAATTCCGTTTTATAATCTTTATCTGTGGAGTAAAGTTCCACAAGACCCGTATGATTATCTAGCAGAGAAAAGCTTTTAAATTTATTGGGTAAAATAACTGACCTTAATTGCAAGATATATAAATTATATATTAGCTGAGTATAATTAATCTCCCAATTAGTAAGATCCACTGTAAAGATATCTCTCCATAGTTTTTCACTTGGAACACTCTTAATTATTTCAGTTGAGATCGGAAGTTTAAAGAGACTTTGTGATCGTATCACACTAGGTAAGAAACGATTATTAACAAAGAATATCTTTGAGACTTCTAATTGCCCACTTCCAAAGACTGAAATACCAAAATTAGTATTCTTTTTCTCTTTATCATATTTAAAGATAGGTGCAACAAAGTAAAAAGGATTCTTATATGGCAGAGGAATATAAGTATCTCTAATATGGAATTTCTTCCATAAGTCATCATTACCTATATTTGGTTCTTTTATCTCAAGTTTTTGGTTTGGCCTTAAGAAAATACTATTAAAGTTGCTCAGATAGAACCACTCAGAAGAATATTCGTTTTTTATAATTTTATTATAATAATAGTATGGACTAACCAATAGCAGTCCAGCACCTAATAGGATAATTGAAATACCAAACAATATTGATAGGATAATTTTCTTCATACGTATTATTAATAGTTTAACAAAATTTTCCCTATAAACAAAAATATTTAATCTCTCAACTTTTTTACCGATACGATAAGTAGGAGAAATTATGAAAACTTTATCAGTAATTATTCTATTATCAGCTTTAAGTGCCTGCGATGCCCCTCAAAAGACTCGCTTTCCCACCAATAGTACTGATTATACAACTGTTCAAGGTTTTGATAATGGCAGTGGCAATAGCGGCTGTGAAACTTCATATGAAGAAAACTGTGGCCAAAATACTAATAGCACAAATGGTTCAAATACCAATAGTACAAATGGAACGACGACAACTGCCACTAATGGTTCTACTGAACCAGGTTTTGAGTCATGTACAAATACAACTCCTTTCTATGGTGGATCAATTGGATATTTTGGATTATGTCGTCACTCTCAAGATGAAAGACAATATAAGGCCCTCTTTAATCAAAGTGATTTAACTGTTGGTACATGTTTTGTGCCTATCCATATTGAAGGCGGAAAGTCTTTTAAACTAGGTAGAGCTGAATGTGTACACAATCAAGCAAATCAAAACTATTACATGACACTATATAAAGAAAGACCTGAAGAGATTAAAGGTGTTATGGTACTCAAAGCAAGTGCGGTGAACTCATATATGCAATGTATGAATGCAAAAGCAAATTACATCGCTAGTTATCCTGGTTGTCAATACAATGCTCAGTGTTTAGCAGCAGCGGATCAGTACGCGTACACTGTATGTAATTCATTTGTTCAACAACATTCAAATGATTATAAGCAAGTTGAATTTAATTAATTCTTAGTCATCTCAGTAATTCGATTTCCAATTGCATACTCTTTGTAGAGATTTGTATCTTGAGAAGGAAAGCCTAAAATTGGCATCAATGCATTTTGATTCTCTAATTCCTTAATTTCTATTTCGATACAAAGTACTATATAGAAAAATGTTAGCTTATTAGATTTAAAGGACTTGATATAGACTTTAATATCATCTCCTGACTCATCTTCTTGTTCATAGATTTCATCAGGCTCCTCTAGAACTAAGGGAAGATACTCATCATAGTCTGGAAACTTTTCAAAAGGAACATCTGCTTCATCCCTAGCCTCTAAAAGCTTTGCTAGGTATTCAGACTTTTTCATTTCTATATCTTCCATTAATTCTTTTGGTAAAGAAATATTGTCTTCTAGTTCCGCTTCTATCTCCTCGGGTAAACTCTCACTGACAACTGAATCTATCGCCTCTCCTACTGAATAAACATTAATTAATTCTTTGGATCGAGTAATAGTTTTAAAATAAACAAATGAGGGCTCATTATTATAATATGTAGTAATAATAATATAGGTGGCCTTGTGTTCTGCTAGTTCAAAGAAGTGGGTATAAAACTCATTTCCAATTTGATTTTTAAATTTAAAAATTTTATCTGGGTTATAAAGAACCTGATGAAATATAGCTTGATCCTGAAATAAGTCTTCAAATCCCTCAGAAAAATTAATTCCTACCGTTTCTCTATTTACTATTTCTTCATTTTCAAAGCTCTCCATCATTGGAGTTAAATACTCAACAATGCAATCTTCAGAGCAAAATCCATTATTACGGCTTTGATCGACAAAAAGTACTTTATGGGCCTGTTCTATTTGTTTTCTACAATTTGTACATAAATATAATGACTTAGACACATTTCGCTCCTTATTATTAGTTTAACATGTTGCTAGGATAGAGCTAAGTTTGGATTGCTTAGGAAAAAAGCTCCGGCTATAAAGCTGATCAAAGAGTCGATAAAATAGTAAGTGGAGGAATTATGGAAGAAACTAACGTAAATAATCCACTTAAACATTATATCGATGCGGCCATGATTGGTCATAACACTCTCTTTTTTGAAGACTGGTTAAAAGAACATAAGTGGGACAGAACTATTGCTTATAGAACTGCTAATAAAAATGTGCGTGATACTTTCAAAAAACTTTCTCGTCACAGAAGTACAGATCGTAAGAAAATTGCTCTTACCTCTCTTGATAAAAATGAAAGAGAGATTTTTATTAATTCTTTCTACCGTGTTGTAGAACATAATTTATTAAAGGATTTAAAGAGTCTCCATTGAAATTATTAATTTGTTTAACATTACTATTAAGCTCAATAAGCTCTGCTGATGTTAGAGTTTATCAATATCTTGTGCTTAATACTGTTGAAACAACACCTAATCCAACGGAGCAAATAGTAACTTCAACACTTAATCCTATCGCTTTTATGGCCTATCATGGTGGTGAAAAAATAGTAAACGTAGATCTATTAAGAACATGGATGTGCTTTGGTCATACTGGTTCCAAAAAACTATGTCCCCCACCTATGAGTAAACTAGATGCTGGAGTTTTACCATGAGTGAAGTAAGTAAAACTCAAAATATCAAAATTCATAATCAAAGAATTAAAAATCAACAAGAAAGACAAAATCTTGAATTAGAAAAGCTAAGACTCTCCCACAAGTCTCAAAAAGCTGAATTGGCGAATCAACAGGAAAAGGAAATCCTTAATATTCGCAATCAAAATGAACACAAAGTCATGAATGAAGCTTTAAAAAGTGAGAAAAAACTCTTACAAATAAAAGATAATCTAAAACAAGTTCAAGAACAAACTGAAAAAGAAAAAATGAACTTAAAAGAGAATCTTAAAACTAAAACAGAAAACCAGAGAGCACAATTTCAAAATTTATATAATACACGTGCAGCTCAACAAAAACTACAATTACAAGACTTAGAAGATAGTTATAATGTAGAAATTAGAAAACTACAAAGAGACCTTAAAAATAAAGAAAGAAACATTAGACAAACAGGCTCTACTGAAATACGTGAATTAAAAGCTGAAAATAAGGACAATCTTTATAATACTAAAAACCTATACCGCATAAAGAAAGAAGGTCTTGATTCTGCTCATCATAACGAATTAGTAAATCAAGAAAAGAGACATCGTCACTACCTCTCTAAACAAGAGAGAGACTTTAATAAGAAAACAATAGATCGCCAAGAAACCTTTGATGGTATTGTTAAAAAAGTAGAAAACGATGGTCGCAATAGACAATTCAGTAAACAAAAACTTTTTGAAAAAAAATATAATCAATTAAATGATCAACATCAAAGAAAGATAGCTGCCCTCTCTAAAAATAAAGAGGCCATTATTAATGATTTAAAAAATCAAATTTTAAATCAACATGAACTTAATTTTAATAAGACACGAGATCCTTTTTATACTAAAACAACTCTCGAGCCTAAATTAACTAAGTTAGAAAATAGAAACTTTAAAATTGAAATGAAAATACCTGAAACTGAACTTGAACACCTCAATGTTATTGCAGCCAATAAAAATATCAAAGTAACTTTTGATCGTAGTTTTAAAAATGAAATCGAAAATGAAAATGGTACAGTGGACAAGGTAAGTAAGGTTGAATCGATTACTAAAAACTTCAAGGTCGATGAAGTCTTAAATCCTAAAATTACCAAGCAATATCAAGATGGTGTTTTGACGGTACTAATTAATAGGGCCTAGTACTTAATTTCAAAGCTATCATAATTATATTCAGAAATATCATGATAAACTTCTTCAATTTCTCGCACTTCACTTCGATTACTTCCTTCTACAGCAAATCTTCTTAAGTCTTTTAATGCTTCAATATCCCCTTGGGCCAAAATAAATACAGTACCATTGGGTAAATTTTCGACGAAGCCTCGAACCATAATTTGATGCCTTTCAATATGTTCAATTATTGAGTAGCGATAACCAACGCCTTGAACTCTACCATGAACTGTTAATCGCATTTCAAGCAATGGTTTCTCCTTGTGAAATTTACTCTAAAAAAGATGATTATATAGAAAATAATGTTAAAATCAAAATATGAAAAGACCTTATTTAGTTAATTTTTCTGCTATATCCTCTGAATCGACCATTTCAATAAGATCTTCAGTAACAGATAGTTATACTCCAATTATCGAAAAACGCTTTAGAAAGAAAAATAACGCAACAACACCAATGCAGTCCATCGGGCTTATATCTGCTGATGATTATCGTTTAAGAATAATTGGTTATAATCAAGACCAAGAGCAGATTTATAATAAGGAATTTGATTCAGACAGTTTTGGTACTTTTGATATTAAAATACCACGCTATATTATCGAGCATGAAATAAAGAAAATTCAAATTTTTGAAACATCTTATCATTACGGATTAGAGTTATTACTGGGAAGTTTTATTCCCTATATTATTCATGATGATAAAAAAATTATTATCTCAGACTTTGATAAAACGCTTGTGGATACAAAGTACTCTAGTCCAAGAGAACTATATTATTCATTAAATCGCCCACTTTCTTATTTCCCAAGCATTCAAAATAGTTTAAATATTTTTTACAAATATACTAAAACAAACTTTCAGCCATTTATCTTGTCAGCCTCTCCCCATTTTTATGAAAATGCAATTCGCGATTGGCTTTATCAAAATAAAATATATGCTGGTAATATTTTTCTAAAAGACTATAGAAATTTCTTTTCCTTAACTCAGGGGATACTCTCTCCTAAAGATTTAAAGGAACAAGGTTTTTATAAATTAAACCAATTGGTCAATATCCTATTGATGACTAAAATGCCAAAAGAACTGGTTCTTATGGGTGATAGTTTTGAGAGTGATGAATTTGTTTACTTAGTCTTAGCTGCAATACTTTTAAATAAAGTTGGCCCATGGCAAATATGGAAAGATATTAAGAGTGATCATCGCTTTAATTTTACCACTAAACAAGATTTTCAATTTCTCACCAAATTTTATCAATTAGGTGAATTAGTAAAAGGTAAAGAGATTGATTTGAAAATCTATATTCGTTGTCGTGAGAATAATATTGAAGAGGCCAAACAAAAGAGCTATGAATATCCTTTATTAAATGAACTTAAAAAGCATGTTGAATTCTATCTTGCCTAATTCTAGATGAGAAATGTTGGTGCAAAAAGCACAATATAACCAATACTAATATATAGTCCTGTGCGGTGAAACTTCTGTCCATTTTGTTTCATTACTCTTTGAGTCAATGGTAGACTTTGAAAGTCAAATGAGATGCACTCCAAATACACTCGAAATACAGCAAGCACTAAACAAATAAGAATAAAAGTTCGATCATTTAAAAATTCCATTTCCATAAACGTCCTAAAGTCTTAAAATAGCTATATGTCTAAAATAGAACACATTAATCTTATCGGTGATCCATGTGAAAACTTTTTTGCTTTAGGAGCAAAGGACAAAGATGCCTACCAAGAGATATACTCGCTCATTACGCGTTTATGTGCACGAAATGACGTTTTAGCAAAGGCAATCAAAACCACCTCAGAACTCGCAGTTAATATTAATAACCGTGGGACTATAAATTTAAATAAAGAAATCGAGGCCTACGCTGAAGGATTGAAGAGACCGACAAAAGATGTCTACTTTGCTCTCTTACTCCCTGAGATTGTAGCATCTTTTAATAAATGGACTCCCAATTTAATGAGCATAATTCCAGGCTGTTCAAGTTTATTTACTTATAATGATAAATTAAAGGCCACTCAACATACCCGTATTTTAGACTATGCCTTAGTTGGTCCTTTTGAGAAATATGAAAGAACCATTAATATAGATTTCAAAAAACGTTTAAAGATCTTTGGACTCAGTACTGTTGGTCTCCCCTTTCCATCTTTATCCAGTATGAATGAGAGTGGACTTACCTTAGCACTTCATTATAAAAATGGAGATTTTTTAGATTTAAATGGCGACTCTATTTTTAATATAACTTATCAAATTCTTTCTTATTGTACTTCAGTTCATGATGTAAAAAAGTTTTTAAAAAACTATCCTACCATGGCACATTGGGGAATTTATCTTTCAGATAAAATGGGAAATGTTACAAGTCTTGATGTTAAAGGCAATGAGATTTATCAAGAAAAGTTTGAAATGAAAGAGCATAACTTTTTATACTTTAATAATAGACCCTTGCTTAAAAATAATGAAACAGACAAGCTACAGCCTTATGGTAATCTTAATCAATGTAGTCTGCGTAGAGAGTCCATCAATAGAAAGCTTAAAAATAAGAATTTTAAGGTTCTCGATACAAAGTCATCTCTTATTGCCACGACAACCATTGAGAAGAGAGATAAGTGGTTCTTTGATGTCATCACCCCTTCATCTATACAGGCCATAAGTATGGATGCCATTAATAAAACATGTCATATTATCCCAGGCAAGGCACCAAAATATTATAGAGGTGAATTGATTGAGTATAAAAATATTTTTGATAAGTTAGAGATAAATACCATTTCAGAGAAAGTCGATATTGATCAAGACTTAATTTCAGGCCAAGAAAGATTAGCAAACTTTCAATCTCATCTAGATGGTGGAAAGATAGAACAGGCCTACCACGAAATACAAATGAGCTATGAGTATTTAAAAAAGACAGAGCATGCTTATGTCGTTAAATTCTATATTCTTGTTTTACAATACATTTATGAATCAAATAAGAAGGATCTGGCTTATCTTTATACAGACTTTAAAGAATTAGAAGGAAAGCTTCCTACGTATCTAAATGATCATCGTCTTTTATTTATGATGAGGTTAGAGAAACTCTTGGGACATCCAATTCTAACTAATTCAAAAGAAATTAAGAATGAGAACCTTAAAAATTTATACGATAAAGAAAGAAAGCTTAAAAAGCCGGCTTTAATTATACTTAAAAAGTTGATTTTTCCTCGTGTAGAAATTCTAGATATTTTATATGGATATTAAAATTCGTAAGTGATTGCACCCGTAAAACTAATCCCACTTAAATTAGGTTCATACTTTGCATCAACTCCAACAATTTCACTTTTAGGAATATCATAACCAATAAGATCGATATACGTATACTGTGCTCTTGCATGTAGCCCAATACTTTTATTAATACCTAAATAAAGCTCTGCACCACCATAACCACCGTATCCAGCACTATTGGCGGTAAATAAGTCATCATAAGAATACTGAGATAGTGGTATAAGACTTATTCCAGTAAATAGTGAGAGTTGCATATTTTGAAAATCAACAAGTCTGAACATGACATCAAAGTTTAAATAATATAATTCAAACTTATTAACCTCTTCCTCATCAGTGCTTGTCATATAACCAATCTCAGCACCATAGGAGGTACTTTTATAATTATTTTTTAAATAACCTTTTAAAGCACCACCGTTAAAGGCAAAGTCTTCAGTTTGTGTAGAGTCTTGTAAAGTTTCCACCTGACTTAGAAAACGAGTATAACTTAAGCCTATGCGAGATTCTTCTTTCTTACTCTTTTTAACTTCACGTTTCCGTGCCACTGCAGAGACAACTAATTTTTCATCTGTGGCCGTTTTAATATCTTTGATTTTTATATAAGCTATTTTCTCATTAACAATAATTGGTAATAAAGTTCCACGATTACGAGCAACTTCACCGACTCTAATTTTCTTACCACGCTTTACATAACCAATTTCAGAAGTCATTTGTTGATCAGAATAGACTACCGCCTGATCTTTAATAACTGTGGCCCATTGAGCACTAAAGACGTAAGAGCTTAAAATAAATAGAAATCCAACTAATTTCATATATTTATTATAGCTTTATGTATAACACTCAGCAAGACTAAGTACTTAAGAGTTAAAATTGCCTAAAATGCTTGTCACAAAGGGTATTTTCAAAAACTTTTCCAAGTATTTTAGACTGGTATCAAATAAGCTAACATATTGTATTCACGATACTTCCATAGGTTGAGCACCCATCTAATCCGTGCAAAATGATATAATTAAACAATTCTAATTACTAACCGATATGTAAATAGAATAAGGGTGTAAAGGGATTAGTATGCTCAGGATTTTATTAGGTTTAACATTGATTTTTACTCTCTCATGTACGGAAGAGATTTCAGAAGAGTTAAAAAATAGTTCAACATCAGATGCTCTAACTGATGCCCAAAAGTTTAATGGGAAAAGCATAAAGTTAGAACATTTAATGGATGAAGAACTATCTTATCGTATACATAAAGAAGGCTCTTCAAGCTTAGAGTGTGAATTAACTTCTCCATCAACAGGTTTTTTTGCAAAAGATTATTATCAAGACTTAGATGATTATGCTGGTGCAGATCCGCAAGTAGCCAACTGTATTCTTGAGGCGCAAGAATTAGACCTTTGGAAAAATGGAGCAAAATTAAAATTAACTGTAGATGAATATCTTTGTGAGTATGTAACATATGAACCATTTAAATTTTATGACTACCCTGCTGGTAGAACAACGAGAGTTGTTTATGAAGTAGAGTGTGATGATGAAGCTTGTGGTACAGGTTGTGGTAATACATATGAAAATATAGATCTATCTGGTGGTGCCGCTGCCGTATCATTCAGTGGTGCGATTGATCCATCAGAATTATCTTGTTATTACGATCACTCTGAAAATGGTGGACCAAACTGTGATAATGGATCAATTAAAACTGTAACCTATAATGATACAACTGAATCAGTTGACCATGACGATGATCCATCAACACCAAATATCTGTCAAATTACAGGAACAACTCAATATGTTCAAACAGATGTAAGTGAGATTGATTGTGATGGTGAGATTACAGCTTGTCTTGCTGGTCCTTCTGTAGACTTTTTCCAAGATCCAACCATTACGACAGAGATTTATAATAATGAGGAATTAGAAGAATTTACCCAAGAGTTTACTATTCAAGCTCCTGCCGAGCGTATTGGTGAGTCAGTATACGACGATACTAATATGTATATTGCTAACTTCTCACGTATTTGTTCAAATATGACAGATCTTCCAAGTAAGAATACTGCTGCAGATTTTAATGGTCTTGATTTCCAAGGTAAAGAAACAGAGAGAATTTGGAGAAGTAATAATTATAGTGGTTCAACAGCAACAAATGTTTTTATAGAAGACGAAGATAAAGTATATAACTTATCGAGAAATATTGGTCACCTAACAAATCTTGACTCTTCTCAAAGTTCCGTGGAAGGACTCTACACTGATGGTTCTGGTGCTGAGTATGGCTCTATTGGCTATACAGAAAATCCATGGCGTGGACCATATAGAACCTCGGCTTACTATTCATTCAAATGTCTGGATAAGGCCTTTGATACTAAAGCACAAATTAGACTTTATATTAGAGAATGGGATAGAGCCTATAGTGATACAGTTAACCCGGCCTCATTTGCATATGTCAGTGATATTCACTTAGATGAAATTATGGATAGTGATGATCTTACCAATGATAATGAAGAATATAATAACAGAACTGACTGGGATGATTTCTTCTTAAATCCAAATAGCATTGGTACTGATATGTGGTTAAATAATAGATGTATGGAAACTGATACTGGTGTTATGTTCACTAGATCAATCTTCCCTGGAACACTTTAAAAAATAACAAACATTTTGATATAAAAAAAGCCCTCTAATAAGAGGGCTTTCTTTTTTCTTATTTTAAATAATAATTAATTTAATTCATTTTCTGGATTCACAGCAACTGCGCCATCTTCCATATAATCTTTAACTTCGTATCCTCTTGCAATAAGTGCAAAAACAACTGCAAAGACACCCATTAAGATTGCAAAGAACATAAAGAAGTTACCACCCTCAAATACATTAATTTTTGCAATATAAGCAGTAATCATATTTCCAAAGAAAACTGTAAGAAGCCACATACTCATAATCGTTGATTTCATACTTCTAGGAGCTTGTGTATAAGCAAATTCAAGACCTGTAATAGAGATCATAACTTCTGCCATAGTAATGACTAAGAATGGAATCACTTGCCATAAAACTGAAAGTTGAGTTCCTCCATCTAAGATATATTGATAAACAGCTACAAATACAAAACTCGCTGCTGCTACAAACATCCCCCAACCCATTCTTCTAAGTGGAGTCATTTCATAATTAAAAATCTTTTCAATCATTGGATAAACACCAAAAGTAAAAGTTGGAATTAAAATCATAACCATAATTGGGTTTAAAGCAGGAATTTGTGATGGAAGTAAATTATCGATTCCAAAATAACCAAAACTTAGATCCATTTCTTTTGCTTGTAATACCCATGAAGATCCGTGCTGATCAAATAATGCCCAAAAGATAGTTATCGCAACAAAAATCTTTCCTACATTGAGAGCAGCCTTAACATCATTTACAGCATTTTGTGGATGATCTTTTAATGCACCAGCAAAGAAACCTTCGCTACTACCCATATTTTTTAAACCACTAAGAAGCACCTTCGAAGTACTATGTGGATTTGGACCTGTTGGTGGAATATGAACAAAGTGTTTTTTCCCTAGCCAGAAAATAAAAGTGGCAATTGCCATTAAGATACCTGGAACACCAAAAGCTATACCTGGGCCATACTTAGTTAAAGTCCAAGGAGTAATAAGTGTAGAAAAAGTAGAACCAAAATTAATCATCCAATAAAAGAGATCAAATACTTTCTTTAAAAGAGCTTGTTGACCTGGCTTAAATTGGTCCCCTACGTGAGCAGAAACACATGGCTTAATCCCACCAGAACCGAGAGCGATCAAAAATAGTCCCCAGTAAAAACCTGTTTTATCGTGTTCAAATACTGCCAAGAAACCATGTCCAATACAGTAAACAATTGATAGCCAAAGTATTGTTTTATATTTTCCAAAAAATCTATCTGAAAGGTATGCACCTAAAAGAGGGAATAAATAACAAGCAGCTGCAAAGATATGATAATCACTAGTTGCAATATTTTTTTGTAGTCCTAGGTAATTAACTAAGAAAATAACGAGAATAGATCTCATCCCATAGTAAGAATATCTCTCACAGGCTTCGTTCCATACAATATACTTAATTTGCGGTGGATACTTATTTAAATTGGTCTCAGTACTCATTCCTTCTCCTTATCATCTCAATAAATATGCTGATACTATTATTCTTGTGTGTCGTCTTTTTCAGGGTTCTTATTGGCCTTATCCATGCTTTGATCATATTTGAAAGCACGTGGTCTTTTAAAGCCACCCTCTTTGATCTTAGGAGGGTTTTCAGCACGCTCTTTTTCTTTTTGTGCTTGTATTTCATTTTTCTCTGCCATGGTACGACGAAGAACTTTCTTTTTAACAATATCTTCATCTTTAACATGATCAGAAATATCTAGTGTTAAGTCACCCTTAGCAAATAATTGACAACAAAGTCTTTCATTAGTTAAGTGAAAAACATTACCTAAGATTTGTTTTTCTTCAAATGGAATATCATTCATATTATCCATTCCATCAGTTACCTTAACGATACATTTTGAACAACTTGCAACTCCACCACAGGTAGAATTGATATTAATTCCTTGTTCTTTTAATTGTTCAAATAATGATTTGTGATCATTTACTTCAACTGTTTTATTTAGGGGCTCTAATTTTACTTTATACATTAGACAATTCTCTTCACTTGTTTTTGGATGCCCTCTTCAATTTTTGAGCGCAATGGTTTAAGCATAAATGAAAGATCAAGTTTTACTTCACACTCAGTTTCATAGAACTGAATACTTAAATCAAAACCTTTGCCCTTTGCACTCACAACTGAATTAGCATCATCATAATTTATATCTGCTTTAACTTTAAAGCGATCGATTAAGTCTGGAGTAATTGCTGATTTAGCAGCCGTATAGGCCTCTTCTTTATTCGTTACTTTTTCATAAGAGATTTTCATATATATTCCTTATTTTAATTTTTACCTGTTGAACCAAAACCACCCGTACCACGTGCAGTATCACTTAATTCTTCCACCACTTCAATTTCAGCTTGTAAAATTGGAGCAAGTACCATTTGAGCAATGCGATCACCATGTTGAACTACATAATCCTCATCACCAAGGTTCGCGAGAATAACCTTCACTTCACCCCTATAATCAGCATCAATTGTTCCTGGAGAATTTGCAACGATAAGGTTCGTCTTAAGACTTAAGCCAGAACGTGGTCTAACTTGAACTTCATAACCAGGTTCAATTTCAAAAGCAAGTCCAGTTGGAATGAGAACCCTTGAGTTTGGTTTTATTATAAATGTATCTTTATTTTCTAATGAGGCCCTTAGGTCTGCTCCGGCAGCAAGGGAAGTTTCATACTTAGGAAGTTCTAAAGCATTATCAAAGTGTGATAACTTCTTTATTTTAATTTTAGCCATATTATTTACCCAAAATTACACGTGAATAATTGTATTTAAACAGACGTGTTATAACACGTTGCACATCTTTAATAGTTACTTGATCTAGCTTATCAATAATTCTTTGAACTGAAAAATCATTTCCAGCAAACATCTCCACTTCTGCAAAATACTCACAGCGCTCACCCATGCTATCAAAGGCCAATAACCATGCCTCTTTTATACGAGCAATCACCCGATTAATTTCACTAATATCATATTGGTTATGCTCAATCGCTCTAAGCACATTGATTATAGTTTCATTTAAGAGCTTTACATTAGTCTTTTTGGTATTAAAGACCATGATATAACTGCCTTCATCTGCATAAGCATTTAGTGCACTCCCCATACCATAGACTAGCCCTAGTTTTTCTCTAAGTTCATCAAAGAATACAGAAGACATTCCTTCAAATAAGAAGTCGTCTAAAACAAGTAATGGATAATAGTCTTTGTGGTGAACTGAGATACCATCAAATGAGAAAAAGACAATTGAGCTTTCCATTTTTCTTTTAAGCTTATTTTTAATATGCACTAGCTTAGAAAACTTCTTAGACTGCTTTAAGCGCTTTGGTTGCTTGATCTTTGCAGGTAAATAGGCCTGCATTATATTAAGTGTTTCAGACTCAAGAGCTTTAAACTCATAACCAGAACAAACACTAATTATTAAGCGATCACTAGTATAGTACTTCTTATAAAAGCTCATAAGATCACTGGCCTTAAAAGAGCGAACATTTTTAATTGATCCACCAATAGAGTGACCTAATTTATCGTCAAAATTCTTCTTATACAGATATTCCATTCCAAAAGTTTCATGATCATCGCCATCTTCTTTTAGTTCTTGGATGATAACTTTCTTCTCTAACTCTAAGGCCTTTTCATCAAAGTGAGGGTTGAGAAAGAGTGAGAGAAACTTAGGATAGAATTGTGCTAATTTTTGAGCAGAACAGCTCATCTCAAAACAAACATGTTCTTTATAGGTATATGCATTTATCTCTGCACCAGCAAATTCAAGTTCTTTTATAATCTTATTTTCACCAGCTTCTTTAAAAAGCATATGTTCGATAACGTGACTTATTCCATACTCTGATGGTTTTTCAAAAATAGATCCCGCAAGAAAGTAAATATTTACCACAGCACTCTCCATTCCTTTAAACTGATGGAATAATGAGACTGCTCCATTACTAAAAAGAGACCTACGAATAGGTCCCTTTTCAAAATTAGTAATTTTTTTTACTTCTTTTATTTCAATCATTAAGCTTTTTTACTTTTTACTGGCTCTACAGCTTTAGCTGAAAGTTTGATTTTTCCAAAACGATCTACATCAAGGACTTTAACTTTGATCTTGTCCCCTTCACTTACGTAATCATTTACATCTTTAACTCTTTCTTCAGCTAATTCACTTACGTGAACAAGACCACTAATACCAGGAACGATATCAACAAAGGCACCATATTCTTTAATTGAAACAACTACTGCTTCATAAACTGAATCAACTTTTGGTCCATTGATTTGCATATCGATTAGAGCATTTACTTCATCAAGAACTTTAGCATCTACACCAAGTGTATTAACTTGTCCCTCTTCAGTAATTTCAATTGTTACTTCATATTTTTCTTGAATGGCCTTAATGTTTTTCCCACCAGGTCCAATAAGTGCACCAATTTTATCTTTTGGAATATGAGTTGATTTAATTTGTGGAACACCTTCTTTAAACTCTGGTCTTGGAGTACTGATTGTCTTCGCCATTTCACCTAAGATATGTAGACGACCATCTTTAGCTTGAGCCATTGCCTTTTGGAAGATTTCATTAGTAATACCAGTGATTTTAATATCCATTTGGATAGCTGTAATACCATCAGTTGTACCAGCTACTTTAAAGTCCATATCACCTAGGTGATCTTCATCTCCTAAGATATCAGTTAGAACTTGGTATTTATCACCCTCTTTAATAAGACCCATTGCAACCCCAGCAACTGGCTTCTTAAGTGGAATACCTGCATCCATTAGGGCCATTGATCCTGAACAAACAGAACCCATTGAGCTTGAACCATTTGATTCTGTTACTTCACAATTAACTCTTACAGTGTATGGGAACTCATCTTTTTTAGGCATCATTTTCTTGATTGCACGCTCAGCTAGATTTCCGTGACCAACTTCACGACGACCTACACCTCTATAACCACGAGCTTCACCTACTGAGTAAGGAGCAAAGGTATAGTGAAGGTAAAAATTATCAAAGCTTACTCCATAAATAGAGTCGCTCATCTGCTCACCTTCTTTACCGCCAACAGTAACAGTGGCCATAACTTGTGTTTCACCACGAGTAAATAGAGATGAACCGTGTGGTGTTTTTAGGATACTAGTTTCAGTTTCGATTTCACGAACTTCAGTAAGTCCACGACCAGCAATTCTTTTCCCTTCATCAAGGATATCAGATCTCATCATTGAATATAATAATTCATCAACTGCTTTATAAGCTTCTTTAGAAGCTGAATCATTTTCAGTTAAACCATATTTCTCTGGGTTTTCTTCAATTGCAGCAGCAACTTTCTTATTAAGAGCTGAAATAGCCCCACTTCTTTCTTGTTTTACATTTACACTTAAAACTTCTCTTGCATCACTTGCAAAATTATTTTTAACTTCGTTCATAAGAGTTGAGTTTGGAGTAGCACTTACCCACTCTCTTTTCTTCTTACCAACTTCAGCTGTCATTTTTTCAAGAACATCACAGAAACCTTTAATTTGCTCATGACCAAATTGAAGAGCTTCCATCATTTCTTCTTCACTTACTTCACTTGCTTCACCTTCAACCATTAAAATGGCATCTTTAGAAGCTGCAAGAACTAATTCAATAGTTGATTTTTCCCAAACATCTCCACCATGTGGGTTAAGTACTAATTGGCCATCAATTTTACCAACTTTACAAAAACCAAGTGTTCCATGAAATGGAATATCTGAAATAGAAATAGCCGCACAAGTTGAAAGTCCAGCGAGAACTTGTGGATCATTCTCTCCATCATAAGAAAGAACTTGTGCCATAATAATTGTTTCAGCCATATACCCTTCAGGGAATAATGGTCTAAGAGGTCTATCAATCATTCTCATTAAAAGAATTTCATTATTTGAAGGACGACCTTCTCTTTTCATGAATCCACCCAGAAATTTACCAGCTGCTGGAAACTTCTCTTTGTAATCTACCATTAATGGGAAGAAATCTTGACCATCATTTACTTCTTTAGCACTACATACAGTTGTTAAAACTTGAGTACCACCACATGTTGCTAGAACTGCACCATCGGCTTGTTTTGCGAGACGACCTGTCTCTAAAGTTACTTCTTTTCCACCATAAGTGAACGTGAACTCGCGCTTGTTGTTCAACATACAAACTCCTTAAATTTTAAATTTATGGGGTGGACTGGTTTAAAAGATAAATCAAATAGTTAGTTTTTAACCACTTCATTTATCCTCTAAAACAAATCCATGCTCCCCGGTATCGTTAATAGTTTAGTTATAAATACAAATTTTGTCTAAAAAAAAGGGAGTCAAATTTGACTCCCTCTTTATTATTAAATTTGATTACTTTCTTAATCCAAGATCAGTAATTAACTTCTTATATCTATCTGCATCAATAGTGCTGATATAACGAAGCATTCTTCTTCTTCTACCAATTAGTTTCATTAACCCTCTTTTAGAGTGGTGATCTAATTTGTGATTAGTGAAGTGATCAGTAAGGTAGTTAATTCTAGCTGTCATAAGAGCAACTTGAACTTCTGGTGAACCAGTTTTTCCACCAAATTTTTGAACGATTTCTGATTTTTGATCTTTAGTTAACATTTTTTTCTCCTTTCCAAGTAGCAAATATACTTTTGCAACCGAGATAAGGACTAAGTCCTTAAATTATTAAAGCTCATATTTAACCAAGAAATTCTGACATGTAAACTTTTAATTTTTCTAGTAATCGGGCCTCAATTTGGCGAATTCTCTCACGACTCACGCCATAATCATCAGCAATTGACTGAAGACTAGGTGGAACCTCTGTAAGTAACCGTTTTTTAAAGATTTCCTTATCTCTATCCTTTAAACCATCAATAAAGTTAGAGAGATTCTCTTCTAGGATCTCCAAGGACTCAAGCTCACTTAATGTATCATCGATAGGAATATCCGAACTAGATAGAGTATCTAAGATACTACCTGCACTCTCTTCTGAACTTCCAGAGGACTCTAATGAAACCTCATTGCCATGAGTGCTTAGTCTTAAATCCATTTCTTTTACAGACTTTTCACTAACACCTAAGTTTTCAGATAGTAATTTATACTCAGGCTCAATTCCCTGATTCATTAGGCGCTCTTTTTCACGCATTAAATTATAAAATAATTTTTTCTGCTCTTGAGTTGTCCCAATTTTTACTAAGCGAAAATTATCTAAAATAAATTTTAAAATATAAGACTTAATCCACCAACTTGCGTAATAAGAAAGCTTGGCACCTTTTTCAGGATTGTACTTTGAAACAGCTTTCATTAATCCAATATTACCTTCTTGAATTAAATCCATCACATTCTTATAAGCAGAACGATATTCCATCGCAATTTTAACCACAAGTCTAAGATTTGCCAGTACTAGTTTCTTAGCAATATTAATATCACCAGTTTCTTGTAGTTGTTGTACTAGTTCTTGTTCTTCCTCCAGACTTAAAAGCTTATAGCGAGAAATCTCTTTAATATAGGCATGTAGATTTGTAGCCCCTTGGGATTTATCAAGGTTAACGAGATCATTTCCTCCTGATTTAACAGGTAAGAGTTCTTCAAGAATTTCGATTTGATCATCAGCGGACAGACTGTCTAGTGATAAGTCTTTTTCAGACTTCTTCTTAGATGAAGCATTATCTTCAATAACCAGTTCACCTTCAATAACTTTATTTTTGTCTTCTTTTTTCAAAATTTTCTCCATCTATTTTGTATAAGATGGGGACTCTTTTTTCAATGTCAAGCGCTCAGAATCTAAGCTTGCTTTATATTTTTCTCGAATATAACGCAAAGCAAATAGCCCAAACCTGAATTTAACTGGAATCTGATACTTTTCTTTCTCAAAGTTTTCAAATTTACGACCGCGGTATTTAACTAATTGCTTAATTAAATTTGATGCAATGATGTCTTTGAATTTTTCATTCCAAAGCTTTGTTGAGTAATATTTTTTCTTTTTTACTAATTGTGTTTGTATATAAGTTGCAAAGTTCTTTTCAACTTCTTCCATCTTTTGAAACTGACTCTTATTATTATACTCAATATACTTATTTCTAACCCACTTCAAATAACTTTTAGGAAAGACTAAATTAAAAGTCGCAGATATTTTATCCGATTCATTTAGAACTCGATCTAATTCTCCTAAAGTGAAATCAAATGTTAATCTAAAATCACCTGTTCTTGCGGCTAAAGTATTTAGACCAGGAGAAAGATCCACAAAAAGTGATTCTTCATAAAGTAGTTCCGTAATTAATTGCTCTGATTTTCCATTGGCCCACTCATCCCAACGAAACTGAATAGTTTTTAAAAATGCGTTTTGAATCTCTTGGTAATTTTCAGAACCAACAAATAAATCTGGCACACCAGTGATGAGAGCAACAAGATTCATAGGCTCTATCTTACCTTCTGCAATTTCCTTATTATTAATCATGGTTTTTAATTGATCTGAAAGACCTATCGTTTTATATGATTGCTCATTAAAGTGATTACAATAAAGAACCTTTAGATCATCTGCTAATTCAGTTGATCCTACCATACGAGGAAATAACTTATTAAAACCAGCATAATTACGTCTGCGACAAATTAAGTCTTCACAAGCAACTTGCACAGTATCTGATGATTTGACTAAGTATGCTTGTTTCTCTTTATCATCCCATTCTAATTTCTTTCTCAACATATGATTATATACATAAGACATCAGCACTGGATTAGTTAGATAAGGTGCTAATAAACGATAATTGTCCACATCTCCACCCCATGAACAAAGAGCACTAAAGTTTTTAATTGCATAGTTAAATTCATTACGTTTAAAAGAACGTGAGTTAGTATAATCAATAATATTCTTAGTAAAATAAGGTGAGTCGTCTAGATTAGGAAAAGTAAAATCCACCTTATCAGCAGCATACAGCGCCTTAAAATTATCTTTTAATAATTTATGAGAAAAAACAGAAAGGTTTTTAGAGCAATTATTGCCAACTAAGTTATTAACTAAATTATCAAACTCTTTATCATCAATATTAAAAGACTTGGCATACTTCACTATGGCCTTTGTGGTTATATCGAGTCCTATATATTGCAAGGTCGCCACAACTGACCTTTTCGCTAAGGCTTCATTCCATACATTTTGATAAGTATAAAAGCGTTCTTGATCACAACTATTGCGAAGATTAAGAGCTTGATCATTAAGGGTCTTATAAAGCTC